>PUKW01000076.1 GCA_003550665.1 Paracoccaceae bacterium
AAGGGCTGGAAGGCCCCGGACATGACACCGCTGGACGCCGCGCGGATGACGATCGCGCTACTCGCGAGCGATGGCCCCCGGCATTGCGTCGAGCGTGTCAAGCTCTTTGGCGCGGCCCGCTACAAGCCTACCCTTCGCAGCCGTGTTCGCGGCGTCGAGATCATGGCCCCGGATCAGTTTCGGAACACGATAGAGGGCGAGACGCTGGAAGAAGCGATTGCCTATCTCTTTGGGATGCCTGGTCGCATTGGCGTCGAGGAAAGCGCCAGATGGGCAATGGAAAACCCGCCCCTGTTCTTTCGCGTGAAGGTCTCACAACTGGTGGCCGAGCTGGTGTGGACTAAACACGAAGACGGAGAGGAGACGGGCGAGCTTCGCGCGCCGTTCAAGGTGGAGAGAAGCGCCGCCGTGGACTCCGGGGCTTCATACCTACCGCCGCAACGGCAGCGAGGTGTCGCTTGGCGTGCACGGGCTGCACCCGAGCGACCCGAGGGTGTTCGTGGCATACTGCGCCGAGCACGCGCGCTGGCAGGAAAGCCCGTCGGATACGGCAACGCCGCAATCCGGAACGTTCGCCTGGGCCGTTGATATGTATTGTGCATCACCTGAGTGGGCGAAGCTACGCGAGGGGACGCGGAAAAGCCGCGCGCCGATCCTGCGGAGTTACGTTGCGCGCGAGGGTGCCCGCCCGCTTAGCGCCATCACACGCGAAGACCCTGAGCGTGGGCTTTACGCCAAGGGCGGGCACGGCGCGGTGAATCACCTGAAGGCGCTAAAGCCCGTCTTCGCCTATGCGCACCGTATGCGCATTATCCCGACCGACCCGGCGCGCGGCGTTCATCTCGATCGCCCCGCGACTGAGGGCTTTGCGACCGCTAGCGCCGAGGAAATCGCACTCTTTCAAGATCGCTGGGCGGTGGGCACGAAGGAGCGCCTGGTGTTCGATCTGGCGCTCTATACCGGAGCGGCGCGCGCTGATCTGGTGCGGCTCGGCCGTGCGAACATCGACGGCGGGCTTCTGAGCTTCAACCGCCAGAAGACCGGAGTATTCGCCCAGGTTCCGTTGACCCCGGAGCTGCGCGCCGTGATTGCCCGAACACCGCATATCGCCCCGGCTTTCGTGCTCACATCGAAGGGTCGGCCTTTCACCGCGGCGGGCCTAGGCAATTTTTTCGCTGATGCCGCAGAGGCGGCGGGCATGACCGCGCGCCTTCACGGGCTTCGCAAGGCGTTCTGCGTCTATTGGGCCGAGAAGCTCGTTTCGACTCACCAGATCGCCGCGATGGCGGGGCACCTGAGACTATCCGAAGTCGAGCTTTATACCCGCGCGGCGGACCGTCGCCGCATGGTCGAGCTACTGGTGGAGGGCTAGCGAAATGGGACACGCGAGCCCGAAAGTGGGACACGATCCGGCAACAGACTGCAAAAAAGGGGAAAATATGTGAACGTTCAGGAATGGCGACCCCGCCAGGACTTGAACCTGGAACCTATCCCTTAGGAGGGGATCGCTCTATCCGGTTGAGCTACGGGGCCATACGACGCTTCCGCGAGCCTGATACAGATCGAGCCTGTCCCTGACCACAGTTTTCATCAAGCGGCGCACGCAGACTGGCGGTTTTTCCGATCTGCCGGGATGCGATCGCGCGCGCCTGTTTCGGGGCTTGCAGGGGAGCGCGCAAGGTCCGAGACTTGGCGGCGTGGCGTGGGCATGCTTACAGTGGTGCGCGAAGCGGGATGAGGGGCCGACGTGACTGACGATTTCTCCGGGCCACGGCGCCGCCTCACCCTGCGCGACGTTTCGGAGGCCTGCGGCGTCAGCGAGATGACCGTGAGCCGCGTCCTGCGCGATCGCGGCGATGTCAGCGCGCCGACGCGCGACCGCGTACTCGAGGCGGCCAAGCGGCTCGGTTATGTGCCCAACAAGATCGCCGGTGCGCTCGCCTCGCAGCGGGTCAACCTCGTGACAGTGGTGATTCCCTCCCTGTCGAACATGGTGTTTCCCGAGGTGCTGGGCGGGATCTCGGCCGCCCTCGAGGAGACGGGGCTGCAACCCGTCGTCGGGGTGAGTCACTACGCGGCCGAGCGCGAGGAGGCCGTGCTCTACGAGATGCTGTCCTGGCGGCCCTCGGGCGTGATCCTCGCCGGGCTCGAGCATACCGAGGCGGCGCGGCGGATGCTGGAGAATGCGGGCATTCCCGTCGTGGAGATCATGGATGTCGATGGCGCGGCGATCGACTCCGTCATCGGGATCTCGCATCGCCGCGCGGGGCGCGAAATGGCGGATGCGATCGTGGCGGCCGGGTATCGCAGGGTCGGATTTCTGGGCAGCATGATGCCCGACGATCACCGCGCACGCAAACGGCTCGAAGGGTTTGAAGAGGGGCTTGCCGCGGCCGGGGTCGAGATCGCGGCGACGGAGTTCTACTCGGGCGGCTCCGCGCTAGCGAAGGGACGGCAAATGACGCAGGCGATTCTCGCGCGCGATCCCGGGCTCGATTTTCTCTATTATTCGAATGACATGATCGGCGCCGGCGGTCTGTTGCACTGCCTCGAGGCGGGCCTCGACGTGCCGAATACGATCGGGCTTGCTGGCTTCAACGGTCTCGAGATTCTCGAGGGTCTGCCGCGGCGCCTCGCGACGATGGATGCCTGCCGGCGTGAGATCGGCGAGCGCGCGGCGCAGATCGTGGCCGGGCGCAGCCCCTCCGGCCTCGTCGGCGCCGAGCGTGTCGAGCTTTCGCCGGTCCTGCAGCTCGGCGACACGATCCGTCGGCATGGCCGCGATTGACGCGCGCGCGACGACCGTAATCGCCTTGGGTCCGCTTGCGTGGGTATCCGTGCGCCGTCAGTTCGCAGGTTGCGCGTCGCGCGCAAAGGCGTATGCTGCGGTGCGGCAAGGCGTGACAGCCCGGGCGCGATTTGCTATCACCGCGAGCTAGGCACCTGCGCGGGCCCGCGGGTCGCTCGGTCGGTCAGTAGTTCAGGGGTTTGCATGAAGAATAAGGTCACCAAGGCGATTTTTCCTGTTGCGGGGATGGGGACACGATTCCTTCCGGCGACGAAATCGGTCCCCAAGGAAATCATGACGCTGGTGGATCGCCCGCTGGTGCAATACGCGATCGACGAGGCGCGGGCCGCGGGGATTGAGGATTTCATCTTTGTCACGGCGCGCGGCAAGTCCGCGCTCGAGGACTATTTCGACCATGCCCCGCAGCTCGAGCAGGAACTCGAGCGCAGCGGCAAGACCGAGCTGCTCGAAGCCATTCGCGCCACCACGATGGACAGCGGCACCATCGCCTATATCCGCCAGCAGAAGGCGATGGGGCTGGGTCACGCCGTCTGGTGCGCGCGCCGGCTGATCGGCGACGAACCCTTCGCGGTGATGCTGCCCGACGATGTGATCGCCGCCGAGACGCCCTGCCTCAAGCAGATGGTCGATGCCCATGCCGAGACCGGTGGCAACATGGTCGCGGCGATGGAAGTCGCGCCGGAGCAGACGAAATCCTACGGTATTCTCGACGTCTCCGCGCAGGACGGTGCCGTCGTGAAGGTGCGCGGCATGATCGAGAAACCCGAGCCGGCCGAGGCGCCCTCGACCCTCGCCGTGATCGGGCGCTACATCCTCACGCCCGCGACTATGCGCCAGCTCGGGCAGATTGCGCCCGGCAAGGGCGGCGAGCTTCAGCTCACCGATGCCATCGCCGCCGAGATCGCCGAGACCGGCGACGTGCACGGATTCCGCTTTCGGGGCACGCGGTTCGATTGCGGCTCCAAGGCGGGTTTCCTGCAGGCGACGGTGGCGTTCGGCTTGGCACGTGCGGATCTGGGGCCCGAGTTCTCCACATATCTGCACGAGCTGATCGCGGCGCGCGCGGCCGCCGAATAGGCGCCGTGGATGACCAGCGTGCTCGTAAGCGGCGGCGCCGGGTATATCGGCGCGCATGCCTGCAAATGCCTTGCGCGGGCCGGATTTACGCCGGTTGTTTTTGATAATTTCTCGACGGGCTGGCGCGATGCGGCGCGTTTCGGGCCGGTCGTCGAGGGAGATCTGATGGATCGTGGCGCGCTCGATGCGGCTTTCGCCGAACATGCCCCGGTCGCCGTGATGCATTTCGCCGCGCTGAGCCTCGTGGGCGAGTCGATGCGCGATCCCGCGCGCTACTGGAGCGAGAACGTCAACGGCGCGCTCAATCTGGCGCAGGCGGCGCTGGCGGCGGAGTGCCGGAAGTTCGTGTTCTCCTCCACCTGCGCGACCTATGGCGATCAGGACGGTGTGGTCCTCGATGAGGAGACGCCGCAGCAGCCGATGAATGCCTATGGCGCCTCCAAGCGCGCGATCGAGGACATGCTGCGCGACATGCAGGCAGCGCACGGCCTCGAAAGCGTTATCTTTCGCTATTTCAACGTCGCCGGCGCCGATCCGGAGGGCGAGATCGGCGAGGCGCATGTCCCTGAAACGCATCTGATCCCGCTCATGCTCCAGGCCGTCGCGGGAGAGCGCCCCGCGCTCACCGTGCACGGCACCGACTACGATACGCCGGATGGCACCTGCATCCGCGATTACGTGCATGTCATGGATCTGGTGGAGGCGCACTTGCTCGGCCTGCGCTGGCTGCTCGACGGGCGCAGCAGCCGGGTGTTCTGTCTCGGGACCGGGCGCGGCTTCTCGGTGCGGGAGGTGATCGATGCGGCCGGCGGCGTGACGAACCGGCCCGTGCCCGTGACCGAGGGGCCGCGACGGCCGGGTGATGCGGTGCGGCTCGTCTCGGGCAGCGCACGCGCCGCGCAGGAGCTCGGCTGGGTGCCGCAGCGTTCCGACCTCGCGACGATGATCCGCGACGCCTGGGCATGGCATCGCGGCCCGGGCCTCACAGGCTGAACTCAGAGCAGCACGAGGTCATCCGCCAAGCCGCCGAGGTCGCCGACACCGGACAGCGTGATCATGTGATCGTCGAAGGCGAGCACCGCGTCCCCGTCGCGAATTTCGCCGTATTCGGAAATTACCTCCTCAGCCGACAGACCGCCGCCCCAGATCGCTTCATCGAGATGCAGCATGTCCTCGCCGGTGGTGTAATCCGTGATCCTGAGGGTGTCGTCGCCCTGCTTGAAGATGAAGGTGTCCGCGCCGGCATTGCCGGTCACCACGTCGTGTCCGGAGCCGGCCCAGATGATGTTGTCGCCGTCGCCGCCATAAATGCGGTTATTGCCGCCCGTGGAATGGATGATGTCGTCGCCGTCCATGCCTCGGATCACGTCGTTTCCGTTTCCGGTGTAGATCTCGTTGTTGCCATCGCCGCCGCGGATGTCGTTGTTGCCGTTGCCCGTGCGGATCACGCTGTCGCCGGTGTTGCCCCAGACGGTGTTGTCGCCGTGACCCAGGGTGATGGTGTTGGCGCCTTCGCCGCCGCCGACGACATTGTCGCCATCGCCGGCGACGATGATCGAATCCCCCGTGCCGCCCCAGATCCTGTTGTCGCCGTCGCCCGCCTCGAGGACATTGTCCCCGACATTGCCGCCGATCCGGTTATCGCCGTCACCGGCGATGATCGTCGAATTGCCTGCCCCGCCCCAGAGCACGTTGTCGCCGTCGCCGGCGGTGATGCTGTTGTCGCCGCGGCCGCCATAGACGGTGTTGTTGCCGTCGCCTACGGTGATGTCGGCGTCGCCCGCGCCGCCGCCGATACGGTTGTTGCCGTCACCCGCGATGATCACACTGCCCTCGCCCTGGCCGGCCCAGATCTCGTTGTTTCCGTCGCCGGCGGTGATCGTGTTGAAGCCCGAAGGCCCCCCGAAGATGCGGTTATCGCCGTCCCCGGCCGTGATCGAGGCGTCGCCGCCGCCGCCGCCGAGGCGGTTGTCGCCGTCGCCCGCGGTGATGCTCGTCTCGCCGTTGCCGCCCCAGACCCGGTTATCGCCGTCGCCGACGATGATGGTGTTGTCGCCGGGGCTGCCGCCATAGATCAGGTTGTCGCCGTCGCCGACCTCGATGCGCGCATTGCCTTCGCCGCCACCGATGATGTTGTCGCCATGGCCGGCGGTGATGCGGTCATCGCCGGGGCCGGCCCAGATCCTGTTGTCGCCTTCGCCGCCATCGATGACATTGTCGCCGGGGCCGCCATAGATTTCGTCGTTTCCGTCGCCGCCGCGAATGATGTTGTCGCCGCCGACGCCGTAGATCAGGTTGTTGCCACCGCCCGCGGTGATGAGATCGCCGCGCTCGCTGCCGATAAGCTCGTTGTCGTTTTCATCGCCGTGGATGATCTCGCCGTCGATCGGGATCCGGTCGGGCAGGCCGCGGTCCGGGCCCTCGAGCCGGTCGCCGAATATGTCCCACGCCGTCAGGCTCGACCCGTCATGGCTTATGATGTTGATCTCGCTGGCGAAGTAGGTGATCCGTGCGCCGTCCTCGGTCGGGGTGACCTCGAGCTGGTCGATGTTTCGCAGCATCGCGAAATCGGTCAGATCGATGGTGTCGCGATCGGGGCGAAAGTCGATGATGGTGTCGGGCGCGCTCTCGCCATGCAGCACGAAGGTGTCCGCGCCGCTGCCACTGTGGAAAACGTTCGCGCCGGTTCCGCCGACGAAGATGTTGTCGCCGCCGCCGCCGTGCAGCACGTCGTCGCCGTCGCCTGCCACGATCATGTCATCGCCGCTCGTGCCGACGAGTTCCTCGGTGCCGGGGCCGCCGCGGATCACTTCGCCGAGCGAGTCGATGTCGATCTCGAGCCGGGTGACGCCGGAATCGCCCTGCGCACCGACCAGCACCTGCAGCGTGCCGCCGACTTCCGTCACGGCGATGGTGTTGATGTTGTGCAGCCCGGTATCGGGGCCGTCGGGCAGGCTCTGCAGATGCATGAGCCGACCATCGGGCAGGAGGGTGAACAGGCTGAGCCCGTCATCGCCGCCGCCCGCCACGACGAAGACGTGATCGTCCACGGTCACGGTGTCGACGGCCTGCACGTCCGAAAAACGCGTATCGCGCGAGTCGATCAGGTGCTCCGTCGCCTCGAGCCCGCCATCCTCGTCCAGCCGCATCACGCTGAGCGACGAACTGCCCGCCGAGGCGAGGATCACCCAGCCTTCATCATGCGCCTCGAACGCATGCATGTCCGTAGGTGCATTCACCCCGATCCCGTCACCTGCGCCGAGAAAGGCGTGCTCGCTCAGATCCCCGGTGTCGGGGTCGATGCGGTAGCGATCCACGCCATTGGTTTCGCCATTCGCCGCGAGCAGGATTTCCTCGCCGTCGATGGTCAGCGTCGTCATGGTGACGATCTGTCCCGCATCCTCGAGCGTGGCGCCGTTGGTGTAGCCGCCATTGCCGTCCGGGTTGTAGATGCGGATCGTGTCGGCGTCGGAATCGGTGAGGTAGAGCGCGCCGGTCGTCACGCTCTCGGTCATCGCGCTCAGGGTGCCCGCATCGTCGGAGATGTCGCCCGTGCTGATCAGATCGCCGTATTCGCCGTCCTCGGACAGTTCGTAGCCGGTCAGGTCGCTCGAGCCATCGCCGCCGAAGACGAGCTTCGGGGTGCCGCCGTTCTCCATCATCGTGATCGCGCCGTTCACGATGGGCGATGCATGCTCCGGGAAATGCACCGAGTCGACATGCTCGACGGAGCCATCGGCCCGCAACCTGTAGGAGGCGAGGCCGCCATTGCTCCCGGTCGTCGTGTGAAGAATCACGTCGCCATTGTCGAGCGTCTGAAGCGCCAGGTCGTCGACCCCGATGTCGAGGGGAGCGTCGCCTGTCGCCAATATGTCCACCGGTCGCATGTAAACCATGCCCATGTCCTCACTGATGATCCACCAGCGGGAAATCTGAGTGCAGGGAGTGACCAAATGGTTGCCGGGCGCCGCGCGCTGCGACCGTTTTCACATGCAAGTTTCGTCGAATGCGACGGACCGGCGCCGCCTCAGCCGCGCGCCAACCTGTCGAACGCGTCGAGCTGACCGACCAGCGCCGCGAGCTCATCGACCGGAAGCATCGTCGCCGCGTCGCTCGGCGCGCGCTCGGGCGCCTCGTGGGTCTCGATGAACACGGCGTCGACACCCACCGCGCAGGCCGCCCGCGCGAGAACGGGCACGAATTCGCGCTGTCCGCCGCTCGCCGTGCCCAGCCCGCCCGGTTGCTGCACCGAGTGCGTGGCGTCGAACACCACGGGATAACCCGTCGCGGCCATCACGGGCAGCGCCCGGAAATCGCTCACCAGCGTGTTGTACCCGAACGAGACGCCGCGCTCGCACAGCAGGATGCGCTCGTTTCCGGTGGCCGCGACCTTGGCGGCGACGTTGCCCATGTCCCACGGAGCGAGGAACTGGCCCTTCTTGATGTTGATTGCCGCTCCGGTCGCGCCGGCCGCGACCAGAAGGTCGGTCTGCCGGCACAGGAAGGCCGGGATCTGGAGTATGTCAACCGCAGCGGCCGCCCTGGCGCAATGCGAGGCTTCGTGCACATCGGTAAGTACCGGGCAACCGAACTCGGCGCGGATCGCCGCCAGCATCTCCAGTCCGGCCTCCATCCCCGGGCCGCGTGCGCTCGACCCGGAAGAGCGGTTCGCCTTGTCGTAGCTCGCCTTGAAGATGAAGGGCGTGTTCGTGGGAGCGCAGGCCTCGGCGATGCGCCCGGCGAGCATGCGCGCATGGTCCAGTGTCTCGAGCTGGCACGGGCCGGCTATCAGCGCGAGCGGCGCACCCGCTCCGACGCGCAGCGGCCCGATATCGACCGCGCCGCTCAAGCCCCGCCCCCCAGCGCGGCTTCGATATGCGGGATGTCCTCCGGGTTGTTGAGTTCCCAGAAACCGCGCCCATCCGCCCGGACCTCGGCACAATGCACCAGCGCGCCATTGACGAGAAATCGCAGCTGCTCGAGCCCCTCGAGCTGCTCCAGCGCGCTTTCCGGCCACTGCGCGTAGCGTTCGAGCGCCGCCGCACGGTAGGCATAGACCCCGACATGGTGAAAGACGGGCACCGGGTCGGGCAGGGGCTTGGCGGGGTCGGTGAAGGGCAGGACTTCCTTGGAGAAGTAGAGGGCGCGCCCCTCGGCGTCGAAGACCGCCGTGGTTGCCCCCACCCGGCCCGCGCGCCGGTCGGCGACAAGGCGGGCATGGTGCGCGGCATCGCAGCGCAGCACCGGCGTGGCCACCTGCCGCGCCGGATCGGCGCCGAGCGCGCCGGTGAGCGCGGTGACGAAATCGGGTGGGGTGAGCGGCGCGTCGCCCTGCAGGTTGACGATCACATCCGCGCTCACCGCGCCGTCGCGCAGCGCGGCGGCGCAGCGTTCGGTGCCGTTGCGGCACTCGGGCGGGGTCATGATGACCGAGGCGCCGAAATCCTCGGCGGCCGCGCGGATGCGCGCATCCTCGGTGACGACATGGACCGCGTCGATACCCGGCACGCGCCGCGCCGCCTCCCAGCTCAGCCGGATCAGCGATCGCGGCCCCCAAGGGGTCGCGAGCTGCGCCAGCGGCTTGCCGGGAAAGCGCGTCGAGGCGTAGCGCGCGGGGATGAGGATGGCGGTGCGCATGTCCCCTGGTTGCGCCGAACGGCGGCCGGATGCAAGCGGTGGCGCGCGATCACTCCGCCGGGGTGCGGCGCTCGGGCGAGGCGGCGACGATCTCGTCATGGGCAACGCCGGTGCGCGCGCGCAACCCGTCCGCCACGGCGCGCCACAGAAAGCGCAGATAGGCGGCCCGGTCGCCGCGGTGATGGCGTGTCCTGGCGATCCAGCGCGGCAGGATCACCAGCAGCGCGGGCCAGAACATCGGCCCCGCCGCCCGGCGATAGACCAGAAGCAGGTTTCGGTGCAGGTAATAGGATTTCCACAGCGGGCGGAATCGGCGCTGGGCGCTGTCGACGGTGCTGTAGGCGTGCTCGAAGGTGATGTCGGGATCGAAGGCGATGCTGCCGCCGGCCTCGGTCAGCCGCAGGGTGTAGAGCACGTCCTCGCCGTAGAGAAACAGATTGCCATCGGGGTAGCCGGCGAGCGCCACGCCGCGCCGCGCGACGAAGAGCCCGACGAAAGAGGCGGCATCGATCGGCTGCGGCTCGGGCGCGTCATAGGCCGATTCGGGGATGTGGAAGCCGTCACGGCCATGCCCGAAGGCGGTGCGCAGGAAGGCGCGGCGGTGCCAGAACGGGTTCACGGAGGGGCGGTTGATATCGCAGATGCGCCCGTCCGGGTGATAGACCGCCGCGGCCCAGGCGGCGTGATCGGTGCGGTCGCGCGCGTGAAAACGCGCCAGCGCGTCGGGCATAGGCCGGGCATCGTCATCCATGAGCACGAGCCAGTCGGGATCGAACCGCGCCACGGCGAGCCGCATCCCGGTTTCGAAACCGCCCGCGCCGCCGAGATTGCGCCCGCAGCGATGCACGACGAGGCGGTCGCTGTCATGGCTGGCGAGCCATGCGGCGGTGTCATCGTCGGAGGCGTTGTCCACGACCACGACCGCCGCGAGCTGCGCCGGCGGCGTCTGCAACAGGCGCGTCAGGGTCGTTTCCAGCTCGGCGCGGCGGTTCTGGGTGACCAGCACCGCGACGAGGCGTCCCGCCCGTGTCATGTTCGTCGTCATCGATCCCTCGCGCCTGCGCCAACTGTAGAAGTCACGATTTGTGCGTGGTGTCAAACGCCACCGGCGCCGCATGGGCGGGCGACCGCCGCATGGGCGCGCCGGCGTCCGACTCCGGCGAAAGGGTGTCATCTTGAATTTTCCGTCCGGCTAAATATCTGAGGCTACCGAGACGGGCAAGACCGCGGCGCGCGCGCCCGACCGTCCTGCACGGGCCGCAGCCGGATGCGACGACGTCGCTGCGCCGAGACACGCAAACACATTGACGCGACAGGAGGGCCGGCTCCGTGGGTGAAAAACTCGTTGTCGAGAACCTCATCAAGGTGTTCGGGGATGACCCCGTCCGCGCCATCGAGATGCTCAATCAGGGCCGCGGCAAGGACGATATCCTGCGCGAGACCGGGATGACCGTCGGCGTGAGCGGCGTGGATTTCACGGTCGGCGAAGGCGAGATCTTCGTGGTGATGGGGCTGTCCGGTTCGGGCAAGTCGACACTGGTTCGCATGATCAACAGGCTGATCGAGCCGTCCTCCGGCAGCATCACCATCGATGGCGAAAGCATCACGCAGGCCGGCAGCGAAGAGCTGCGCCGGCTGCGTCTCGAGAAGATCGCAATGGTGTTTCAGCATTTCGCGCTGTTTCCCCATCGCACCGTGCGCGCCAATGTCGAGTTCGGGCTCAAGGTGCAGGGCGTCGCGCCCGGGGAGCGGCGCGAGCGTGCGCTGCGGATGCTCGAACAGGTCGGGCTCGATGCCTGGGCCGATCAGCCGCCCGGGGCGCTGTCGGGCGGTATGCAGCAGCGCGTCGGGCTGGCGCGCGGGCTCGCCGTCGATCCCGAGGTGCTGCTCATGGACGAGCCGTTCTCGGCGCTCGATCCGCTGATCCGCGCCGACATGCAGGCCGAGCTCGCCGATCTGCAGAAGAAGATGCGCAAGACCATCATCTTCATCACCCATGATCTCAACGAGGCGCTCACCCTCGGCGACCGGATCGCCATCATGGAGGACGGGCGCTTCGTCCAGGTCGGCACCGCCGCCGAGATCGTCTCGAACCCGGCCAACGACTACGTCGCCGCCTTCACCCAGGACATCGACCGCGGCCGCGTCTTCACCGCGCGCGACGTGATGCAGCCGGTCGAGGCGCTCGAACTCTCGGACGCGACGCCGCAGGGTGCGCTCGAGCGAATGGAGGCGCTGGGGCGCGACGCGCTTTATGTGCGAGATGGCGGGCGCATCGCCGGGGTGGTGCGGTATCGCGATCTCGCCGCCGCGGCGCGCACCAACGGCGCCGATCTCGCGCGCCATCTCGTCGGGGACTATCCGTCGGTGCCGCAGGACACGCATCTGCACCGCATGTACGGCTCCGCCTCCGGCGGGCTGCCGGTCGCTGTCGAGGACGCGGACGGGGCGCTGGTCGGGGTTGCCGAACCGGACGCGATCTTGGCCCAGCTCGCCGCGCGCACCGAGGCGCAGCGCAACACCGAACGGGAGGCCTGAGCGATGTGGCAACCGTCCGACTCCTTCTCCATCCCCTTCGATGACTGGGTGCAGGAGGCGATCCGCGGCTGGCTGGTGCCGAATTTCCGCGAGGCGTTCCGCGCCATGCAGTGGCCCGTCGATCAGACGCTGAACGCGCTCGACGCCGCGCTCAATGCCACGCCGATGCTGGCCTTCACGGCCGTGCTCACGCTGATCGCCTGGGGCACGGCGGGGCGCGGCGTGGCGATCTTCACGGTGATCGCGCTGGCGCTGCTCGACATGTTCGGGATCTGGGGCGAGACCATGACGACGCTCGCCATGATCCTGACCGCGCTGGTGTTCTGCACCATCGTCGGCGTGCCGCTCGGCATCCTGGCCGCGCGCTCGGACCGGTTCGCGGGCGGGCTGCGGCCGGTGCTCGACGTGATGCAGACGATCCCGCCCTTCGTGTACCTGGTGCCGATCGTGATGCTGTTCGGGGTCGGCATGACGCCGGGGATCATCGCCACGATCATCTTCGCGCTGCCGCCGATCGTGCGGCTGACCAATCTGGGGCTGCGCAACGTGCAGGCCGA
>PUKW01000157.1 GCA_003550665.1 Paracoccaceae bacterium
CCGTCGTGGTGACGGTGATGGATCGCGCGCGGATCGCCGAGTATCAGGCGATGGCGGGCGAGCTGCGCGCCGCGGGCATCCGTGCCGAGGTCTATCTCGGCAATCCGAAGAACTTCGGCAATCAGCTCAAATACGCCGACAAGCGCGCCGCTCCCGCCGCCGTTATCGCGGGCGAGGACGAGGCCGCGCGCGGGGTGGTGCAGATCAAGGATCTGGCGCTGGGGGCCGAGCTGGCGCAGGGCGCGACGCTCGAGGAGTGGAAATCCCAGCCCGCGCAGCGCGAGGTGGCGCGCGCCGATCTCGTCGCCGCCGTGCGCGCCATTCTCGAGCGCGGCTGAGCATGGCGGACAAGCCCGCGATACGCGCCGAGGGTCAGCGCCTGCTTGATGCGTTCCGCGCCGCCGGGGCCGTGCCGGTGGAGGCCGACATCCTGCAGCCGGCCGAGGCGCTGCTCGATCTCTACGGCGAGGATATCCGCGCGCGCGCCTATGTCACCGCCGATCCGCTGCGCGGCGAGATGATGCTGCGCCCCGACTTCACCGTGCCGGTGGTGCAGATGCACATGGCCGGCGGGGCCGAGCCGGCGCGCTATGCCTATCTCGGCGAGGTGTTCCGCCGCCAGGAGCGCCCGGGCGCGCGCGCCAGCGAATACCTCCAGGCCGGCTTCGAGCTGTTCGACCGGGCCGATCCGCCCGCCGCCGATGCCGAGGTCTTTGCCTGCATCCACGCCGCGCTCGCGCCGCTCGGGCTGCGCGCGGTCACGGGCGATATCGGCATCCTCGCCGATGCGGTGCGCGGGCTTTCGACGACGGAGCGGCGCAAGGCGGCGCTGATGCGCCATATCTGGCGGCCGGGCCGGTTTCGCAGGCTGCTCGACCGTTTCGGCGGTCGCGCCGCGCCCGATCCGCGCCGCGCTGCGCTGATCGAGCGGCTCGCGGCGGACACGCCCGAGGCGCTCATCGCCGCCGCCGGGCCGCTGATCGGCAAGCGCGCGGCGAATGAGATCGCCGCGCGCTGCACGGCGCTTCTGGAGGATGCCGCCGAGCCGGCGATCCCCGCGCCCGAGGTCGAAACCGTCGAGGCGATCCTGGCGCTGCGCGCCAAGGCGCCCGCAGCACTCGAAGCGCTGCGCGGCCATGCCGCCGCCATGCCCGCCCTCGCCCCCGCCGTGGCCCGGCTCGCGGCGCGCCACGCGGCGCTAGCCGCGCGCGGGGTGGATGTGG
The DNA here is from genome assembly GCA_003550665.1 of Paracoccaceae bacterium. Classification (GTDB taxonomy): domain Bacteria; phylum Pseudomonadota; class Alphaproteobacteria; order Rhodobacterales; family Rhodobacteraceae; genus Alkalilacustris. The sequence continues at coordinate 1,224 of PUKW01000157.1, forward strand.
CGGCGCTCGATTTCGAGGCGGCTTACGGGCGCACCACGATGGAATACTATGACGGCTTCGTCTTCGGACTGCTCGCCGGCGACGACATGCCCCCGGTGGCGACCGGCGGGCGTTATGACGCGCTCACAGCGGTTCTCGGGCAGGGGCGTGCGATCCCGGCGGTGGGCGGGGTGATCCGGCCCGGGCTGGTGGCCGCGCTGGGGGGGCTGCGATGATCCGGCTCGGGGTGCCCTCGAAGGGGCGGCTGATGGAACAGACCGCCGACTGGTTCGCCGCGCGCGGCGTGTCGCTGCGGCGAACCGGGGCCGAGCGCGAATATGCCGGCGAAGTCGCGGGCGTCGCGGGGGTGGAGCTGGTGCTGCTGTCGGCGGGGGAAATCCCGCGCGAGCTCGCGGCGGGGCGCATCCATCTGGGCGTCACCGGCATGGATGTGGTGCGCGAGCAGGTGCCCGATTGGGCGGGGCGCATGGAGGAGTTCGCGCGGCTCGGCTACGGCCACGCGGATCTGGTGATCGCGGTGCCGGCGGCCTGGGTCGATGTCGAGACGCTCGACGATCTCGACGCTGTGGCGGCGGCGTTTCGCGCCGCGCATGGGCACCGGCTGCGCATCGCGACGAAGTATCACCGGCTCGTGCGCGATTTCCTGCGCGCCGAGGGCGTGGCCGATTACCAGCTCGTGGACAGCCAGGGCGCGACCGAGGGCACCGTCAAGAACGCCACCGCCGAGGCCATCGCCGATATAACCTCCTCGGGCGCGACGCTGCGCGCCAATCACCTCAAGGTGCTCGCCGACGGGCTGGTGCTGGCGAGCGAGGCGGCGCTGTTTGGCGCCCGCGACGCCGAATGGGGCGCGGATGAGCGCGCGCAGCTCGATGCGCTGCGGGTCAAGCTCGGTCTTTGAGGCTCAGCGCACGCCGATCTCGGAGAGCGCCGCGCGCAGTTCGGGCGGCAGCGCATCGTCGCCCGCGCGGGTCGCGGACAGGTCCGCGGGGGCGTCGCCATCGGCGAGGTAGCGCCAGCCCTGGAACGGCCGGCGCGGGGCGGGCTCGGTGCGGATCACATCGCGCTCGAGCACCAGCGCGCAGCGCGTGATCCCGTCGCCCCCCTCGCGCGGATCGAGCCGCAAGAGCCGCTGCCGCGCGAGGATCAGCCCCCTGAACACCCAGTAGAGCGAGCCTCCCGCCAGAAGCTCCGCCTCGCGGCGCGGCCACATGCGGGTGACATGCATCGGGTTGCCTTCGGCGTCCCTGGTCGCGCCATGCGTCTGCCAGGCGACAAGATCCTCGACCGCCTCCGCGCCCACGCAGATCTTGACCAGATGCACCACCCCTGCCATGTCCCGCGAGATAGCGCAGCGCAGCGGCGCGGGCAACGTCCGCTAGAAGCTCACCGCCGCCGCCCCCTTCAGCCCCAGCATCCGCCGCGCGTCGTCGGGCGTCGCGACCCGGCGGCCGAGCGCCTCGACGATGCCGCGCAGCTTTGCGACCTGCTCGGCATTGGAGCGCGCGAGCAC
>PUKW01000128.1 GCA_003550665.1 Paracoccaceae bacterium
GGCATCGCCCGCGGTGCGCCCCACGGGTATCTTGTTGTCGCTCAGCCAGTCCATGGCGGTCTCCGCTGCCCCGGCCGGGGCGCTGATGCCCGTGCGGGCGGTCGGGGCGGCCCGCGACGGGGCCGCCCGGTCGATCAGCCGAGTTCGGCGCGCACCGTCTCGAGGCCGTCTTCGCCGTCGATGGTCTCGACCCCGTCGAGCCAGGGCTCGAACGCCTCCGGGTTGTCGGACAGCCAGGCGCTCGCGGCGTCGCCGGGGTCCATGCCGTCATCGAGGATCTTGGCCATGATCTCGTTCTCGAGCTCAAGGGTGAATTCGAGATTCTCGAGGAACAGGCCCACATTGGGGCATTCATCGACATAGCCCGCGCGGGTGTTGGTGCGCACTTCCGCGCCGCCGAAATCGGGGCCGAACCAGTCGTCGCCGCCGTCGAGATAGGTGATCTCGAAATTGGCGTTCATCGGATGCGGCTCCCAGCCGAGGAACACGATGGGCTCGCCGCGCTGCGTGTAGCGCTGCACCTGCGAGAGCATGCCCTGCTCGGAGCTTTCGGCGAGGTCGAAATCCGCCAGCCCGAAGGCGTCGTCGGCGATCATGTCGAGGATCAGCCGGTTGCCGTCATTGCCCGGCTCGATGCCGTAGATCGTCGCGTCGAGCTCGTCGGTGAAGGACGCGATGTCCTCAAAGGTCTCGATGCCGAGCTCGGCGCCGTGGCTGTTGGTGGCCAGCGTGTATTTCGCGCCCTCGAGATTGGTGCGCACCGTGTCCACGGTGCCGTCCTCGCGGTAGGGCGCGATGTCGGCCTCCATGGTGGGCATCCAGTTGCCGAGGAAGACGTCGATATCGCCCGCGGCCAGCGAGGTATAGGTCACGGGCACGGAGAGCACGCTGGTCGTGGTCTCGTAGCCGAGCGCCTCGAGAACGGTGGTCGCGACGGCGGTGGTCGCGGTGATGTCGGTCCAGCCCACATCCGAGAAGGTCACGGAGTCGCAGGCGGCCTGCGCCGGGGCGGCCAGCGCGCCGGTGGCGGCGGCGGCGAGAAGGGTGGTGCGGAGGGTCATGGTGGCGTCCCTGTTTTGTTGATTGACGAGTCAATAAAGAACGATGTAGCAGGAGAATGCAACCCCTGTCTCGGAGGCGATCGATGCCCAAGCTCGGAATGGAGCCCATCAGGCGCGCAGCGCTGGTCGATGCGACCATCGCCGAGATCGGCGCCGTGGGCAGCCTCGAGGTCACGGTCAGCCGGATCGCGCGGCGCGCGGGCATGTCCTCGGCGCTGGCGCATCACTATTTCGGCTCCAAGGAGGCGCTGTTTCTCGCGGCGATGCGGCATGTGCTGTCGGTCTATACCGCCGAGGTGCGCGCCGAGCTTGCCGGACTGCGCGGGCCGCGGGCGCGGGTCAGCGCCGTGATCCGGGCGAGCTTCGCCGAGTCGAGCTTCGGGCGCGAGGCGGTGGGCGCGTGGCTCAATTTCTACGTGCTCGCGCAGCGCGCGCCGGAGGCGCGGCGGCTGCTCGCGGTGTATCAGCGCCGGCTGCACAGCAATCTCGTGCATGCGCTGCGCCCGCTCGCGGGGGCGGCGGCACCGGCGATCGCCGAGGGCGCGGCCGCGCTCATCGACGGGGCCTATATCCGCGAGGCGCTGCGGGCGGGTCCGCCCGACGCGGCGGCGGCGACGGCAATGGTCGAGGCGCAGATCGCTGCGGCGCTCGGCGAGCAAACCAAGAGGAGCGCATGATGCGTGCACAACCACGGGCGAGCCATTTCATCGACGGCGCCTTCGTCGAGGACACGGCCGGCGAGATCATCGAGGTGGTCCATCCCGCCGACGCGAGCGTCATCGCACGGGTCCATGCGGCCACGCCGGCGATCATCGAGCGCGCGCTGGCCTCGGCCGCGCGGGCGCAGGCGGACTGGGCGGTGCGCCGGCCGGTCGAGCGCGCACGGGTGCTCGCCCGCGCCGCCGCCCTTCTGCGCGAGCGCAACCGCGCGATGTCCGAGCTCGAGACGCTCGACACCGGCAAGCCGCTGCAGGAGACGCTGGTGGCGGATGCCGAGTCCGGGGCCGAGGCGCTCGAATTCTTCGCCGGGCTCACGCCCACGGTGACCGGCGAGACGATCCCGCTCGGGGGCGATTTCGCCTACACGCTGCGCGAGCCGCTGGGTGTCTGCGCGGGGATCGGGGCGTGGAACTACCCCACCCAGATCGCCTGCTGGAAGGCGGCGCCGGCGCTGGCGATGGGCAATGCGATGGTGTTCAAGCCCTCCGAGCTCACGCCGCTGTGCACGCTGGAAGTCGCGGCGATCCTGACCGAGGCGGGGTTGCCGGCGGGGCTGTTCAACGTGGTGCAGGGCGCGGGCGCCGTGGGTGATGCTCTGGTGCGCGACGAGCGGGTGGCGAAGGTGTCGCTCACCGGGTCGGTGCCGACGGGGCGCAAGGTCTATGCCGCGGCGGCCGAGGGGATCCGGCATGTGACGATGGAGCTGGGCGGCAAGTCGCCGCTGATCGTGTTCGACGATGCGACGCTCGAGGACGCGGTCTCGGGCGCGATGCTGGGCAATTTCTACTCGGCCGGGCAGGTCTGCACCAACGGCACGCGGGTGTTCGTGCAGCGCGCGCTGCGCGAGCGGTTCCTGGAGCGCCTCGCGGCGCGCACCGAGGCGATCCGGATGGGCGACCCGATGGACGAGGCCACGCAGATGGGGCCGCTCATCTCGGCGCGCCAGCACGCGACCGTGATGCGCTACATCGAGGCCGGGCGCGCGGCGGGGGCGCGGCTGGTGACGGGGGGAACGGCCCCCGACGGCCCCGGCTATTTCGTCGCGCCGACGGTCTTCGCCGATGTGCGTGACGATATGGCCATCGCCCGCGAGGAGATCTTCGGGCCGGTGATGTGCGTGCTGGATTTCGAAGACGAGGACGAGGTGATCGCGCGCGCCAATGCGACCGAATTGGGGCTCGCGGCGGGGGTGTTCACCAATGACCTGACGCGCGCGCACCGGGTCGTCTCGCGGCTCCAGGCGGGGACCTGCTGGATCAACAGCTACAACCTGACCCCGCTCGAGATGCCGTTCGGTGGCGTCAAGCTGTCGGGGGTGGGTCGCGAGAACGGGCGCGCGGCGATCGAGCATTACTCGCAGGTCAAGAGCGTGCATGTCGGGATGGGGCCGGTGGGGGCGCCCTATTAGAGCAGGGGGCTCCCGCCTGTCTTCGCGCCGCAAGCGGCGCTCATCCCGTTGGGCCGGGCCGCGCCTTGCGGCGCGGCGGTGACAAGCACCCCTGTGGGGCGACTGGAGTGACAGCATGGAAGCGGATTACGTGATCGTCGGGGCCGGCTCGGCGGGGTCGGCGGCGGCGTATCGGCTCTCGGAGGCGGGGGCGTCGGTGATCGTCATCGAGCATGGCGGCTCGGATGCGGGGCCGTTCATCCGGATGCCGGGGGCGCTGTCCTATCCGATGAACATGGCGATGTATGACTGGGGCTTTTCCAGCGAGCCGGAGCCGCATCTGGGCGGGCGGGAGCTGGCGACGCCGCGCGGCAAGGTCATCGGGGGGTCGAGCTCGATCAACGGGATGGTCTATGTGCGCGGCCATGCGCGCGACTTCGACCATTGGGCGCAGTCGGGGGCGCGGGGATGGAGCTTTGCCGATGTGCTGCCCTATTACCGGCGCATGGAATGCTGGCACGGCAACGGGGAGGCCGATCCCGGCTGGCGCGGCGCAGACGGGCCGCTGCATGTCACGCGCGGCAGGCGGGAGAACCCGCTCTTCGGGGCGTTCGTCAACGCGGGGCGCGAGGCGGGCTACGCAACCACCGATGACTATAATGGCGAAAAGCAGGAAGGCTTCGGCGCCATGGAGGCCACGATCTGGCGCGGGCGGCGCTGGTCGGCGGCGGCGGCCTATCTCAAGCCGGCGCTGCGGCGCGACAACTGCACGCTGCGGCGCGGCCTCGCGCGGCGGGTGGTGTTCGAGGACGGGCGCGCCTGCGGCGTCGAAATCGCGCGCGGGCGGCGCGTCGAGACGGTGCGCGCGCGCCGGGAAGTGATCCTTGCGGCCTCCTCGATCAACACGCCCAAGATCCTGATGCATTCGGGGATCGGGCCGGGCGCGCATCTGGCCGAGCACGGCATCGCGGTGCGCGCCGACCGGCGCGGCGTGGGCGCCAACCTGCAGGATCACCTGGAGCTTTACCTGCAATACGCCTCGAAGACGCCGATCACGCTCTTTCGCTACTGGAACCTGCTCGGCAAGGCCTATGTCGGCGCGCGCTGGCTGCTGACGAGGACGGGGCCGGGGGCGTCGAACCAGTTCGAGGCGGCGGCTTTCATCCGCTCGCAGGCGGGCGTGGAATACCCCGACATCCAGTATCACTTCCTGCCCATTGCGGTGCGCTATGACGGGCGCGCCGTCGCCGAGGGGCACGGCTTTCAGGTGCATGTCGGCCCGATGCGTTCGGGCAGCCGCGGGACCGTGACGCTGCGTAGCCCGGATCCGGACGCGGCCCCGCGCATCCGCTTCAACTACATGAGCACGCCGGAGGATTGGCGCGATTTTCGCAACTGCATCCGGCTGACGCGCGAGATCATGGACCAGCCCGCCATGGCCGCGCATGTCCGCCACGAAATCCAGCCGGGCGCCGAGGCGCAATCGGACGCCGACCTCGACGCCTTCATCCGAGACGAGGTCGAGAGCGCCTATCACCCCTGCGGCACGGCGCGGATGGGTGATGCGAACGACCCCGACGCGGTCGTGGACGCCGAGGGGCGGGTGATCGGCACGGAGGGGGTGCGGGTGATCGACAGCTCGGTCTTTCCGCGCATCACCAATGGCAACATCAACGCGCCCACGATCATGGTGGCCGAGAAGATGGCCGATCATATCCTCGGCCGTGCGCCGCTACCGCGCGACGAGCGCCGCCCCTGGATCCATCCCGACTGGGAGCGCGCGCAGCGCTGACGGGTGCTTGCAGGGCGCCCGCGTCGCCCTATGCTGCGCGGCAGCGAAGGAGGGGCGGCATGAGCAGCGACGACATGGATCTCGAGACGCGCAGCGGGCTGCCCGACGCGCTGCGGGTGCTGGTCAAGGAGTATCCGCGCGACATCTGGGAGAGTCATCGCAATTTCGACGCGCTCACCCGCTTCTGGCTCGAGCGGCACATGATGTTTCGCGATCTTATGGGCCGCATCACCGAAGGGGTGGAAGGGTATCTCGACAAGCGCGCCGACCCGGCGGCCTTCGCGCGCGACAATGCACGCTACACCGGCTTTCTGCTCAACCAGCTGCACGGGCATCACCAGATCGAGGACATCCAGTATTTCCCGGTCCTGCAGGGCTGCGACAGGCGACTCGAGCGCGGTTTCAAGATCCTCGACCGCGATCACCACAGCCTCGACGCGCACATTCATGCGCTCGCCGAGGGCACCAACGCGATGTTGCGCGCGATCGAGGCCGGCGGCGGGCGCGATGCGGCCGGGGCGCTGCATGGCCGGCTGGCGCCCTTTGCGGGGTTTCTCGACCGGCACTTGGTCGACGAGGAGGAGCTCGTCATCCCGACGATCCTGCACCACGCCCCGCGCTTGTGATCACTCGGCCGCGCCGTCCGTCTCGGCGGGGCCTTCGACATGGGCGCGGAAATTGTCGAAGAACTGATCGGCCATCTTGCGCGCGAAACCGCCCACCACCCGCGAGCCGATCTGGGCGAGCTTGCCGCCCACCTGCGCCTCGACGTCATAGGTCAGCTCGGTGCCCTCCTCGGCATCGGCGAGCTGCACGGCGGCCGCGCCCTTGGCAAAGCCCGCGACCCCGCCGGTGCCCTCGCCGCTGATGCGGTAGCTTTCTAGCTCGACCACGTCCGAGAGCGTGACCTTGCCCTTGAAGGTCGCCTTGACCGGGCCGACCTTCTGCTTGACGACGGCCTCGAAGCCCTCCTCGGGCGTGCCGGTCATCTCCTGGCAGCCGGGGATGCAGGCCTTGAGCGTCTCGGGATCGTTGAGATGCGCCCAGACCGTGGCGCGGTCGGCGGCGATGGTGCGGCTGCCTGTCAGTTCCATGGCTGTCCCTCCGTTGCGCGCTTTCTACGGCGCGGTCGTGCCCCGGTAAAGGGCGAACGCAGCCCGCCCTTGCGGCGCAAGCCTTACGCGCCGATGGTCTGCTTGCGCCGGATGACATAGAGGATCGCCGCGACCGAAGCGAGCGACGTTGCCACGAGCATCGCGATCAGCGGCCCCGCTCCGCTGCCCGGCTGCAGAAGCGCCCCGGCGAGCGCCGCCATCGCCGCGCCGCCGCCGATCATCATCGCCCCGCCCAGCCCCGAGGCCGTCCCCGCCAGATGCGGACGCACCGAGAGCATCCCGGCGGTCGCGTTGGGAATCACCATCCCGTTGCCGAGCCCGACGAAGACGAAGAAGCCGAAGAAGATCTCGGCCGATTGCAGCCCGGCGGCGAACAGCACGGCGAGCGTGCCCATGCCGCCCGTGGTGATCAGCGTGCCGACGAGCACCATCCGGTCCACCCCGATGCGCGTCGAGTAGCGCCCGGACAGCCCGTTGCCGACGAGGTATCCCACGGCGGGCGCGGCGAAATAGATCCCCAGAAGCGAGGGCGACAGGCCGAACACCTCCGAGCCGACGAAGGGCGCTCCGCCCAGAAAGCCGAAAAACGAGCCCGATGCGAAGGCCGCCGCGAGGCAGTACCCCCAGAACCGCCGCGCCCGCAGCAGCGCGGGATACTCCGCGAACTGGGCGCGAAAGCTCGATGAGCGCATCGGCGCCGTCTCGCCGAGATCGGCCCAGGTCAGCAAAAGGATCGCGACACCGCAGATCAGCAGCACGACAAAACTCGCCTGCCAGCCGAACAGCTCGTCGAGCGCGCCGCCCAGCATCGGCCCGACCATCGGCACCAGCGCCATGCCCATCGTCACGTAGCCGATCATCGACGCCGCCTCGGCCTCGCCGACCATGTCGCGCACCACCGCGCGCGACAGCACCATCGCCGCCACCACGACCGCCTGACACATCCTAAAGAACAGGAAGACCTCGACCGTCGGCGCGATCAGGGTGCCGAGCGTTGCCAGGATGAACAGCACGATCGCCGCGAGCAGCACGGGACGGCGGCCGAAACGGTCGGCGACCGGCCCGATGACGAGCTGCAACGCCGCGTTCACCGCCAGGAACAGCGAGACCGAAAGCTGCATGATCGCGTAATCGGTGCCGAAATGACGCGCCATCGCCGGCAGCGACGGCAGGAAAATGTTCATCGACAGCGCCGATAGGCTCGCCAGCAGCACCAGCGTCATGATGTGCGGCGGGCTGGCGCGGTCGAGAAAGCGGGTTTCGGGCCTGTCGGTCATCCGACCCGGTGTAGAACGCCGCGCCGCCCTGGCCAATCGAAAACCCCCCGCAGCGCCGTGGGCGCGAAAGGAAATTTCGCGCGACGTCTTGGACCGCGGCGGTGGGCTGGCTATGGTGCGGATGCAGTGCAGTCCGGGAGGCCAGATGACCGACATCCTGCAGGAACTCGAGGACCGTCGCGCCGCCGCGCGGCTCGGCGGCGGCCGCAAGCGGATCGACGCGCAGCACGCCAAGGGCAAGCTCACCGCGCGCGAGCGCATCGAGCTTCTGCTCGACGAAGGCTCCTTCGAGGAGTTCGACATGTTCGTGGCCCATCGCTGCACCGAGTTCGGCATGGAGGCCGAGCGCCCCTACGGCGACGGCGTCGTCACCGGCTGGGGCACGGTGAACGGGCGCATGATCTATGTGTTTTCGCAGGATTTCACCGTCTTCGGCGGTTCGCTTTCGGAAACCCACGCCCAGAAGATCTGCAAGATCATGGATATGGCGGTGCAGAACGGCGCGCCGGTGATCGGGCTCAACGATTCGGGCGGCGCGCGCATCCAGGAAGGGGTCGCCTCGCTGGCGGGTTATGCCGATGTCTTCCAGCGCAACATCATGGCCTCGGGGGTGGTCCCGCAAATCAGCGTGATCATGGGGCCCTGCGCGGGCGGCGCGGTCTATTCGCCGGCGATGACGGATTTCATCTTCATGGTGCGCGACAGCTCCTACATGTTCGTCACCGGCCCCGACGTCGTGAAGACCGTCACCAACGAGGTCGTCACCGCCGAGGAGCTCGGCGGCGCCTCGACGCATACGCGCAAGTCGTCGGTGGCGGACGGCGCCTTTGCCGACGATGTGGAGGCGATGATGGAGGTGCGCCGGCTGGTGGATTTCCTGCCCGCCTCGAACCGCGAGAAGCCGCCGCACCGCCCCTTCCATGACGACCCCGCCCGCGTCGAGCCGAGCCTCGATACCCTGATCCCGGCCAGCCCCAACCAGCCCTACGACATGAAGGAGCTGATCACCAAGGTCGCCGACGAGCGCGATTTCTACGAGATCCAGGAGGATTTCGCGCGCAACATCGTCACCGGCTTCATCCGGCTCGAGGGCTCGACGGTGGGGGTGGTGGCCAATCAGCCGATGGTGCTGGCGGGCTGTCTCGACATCGACGCCTCGCGCAAGGCGGCGCGCTTCGTGCGGTTCTGCGACGCCTTCGAGATCCCGATCCTCACCTTCGTGGATGTCCCCGGCTTCCTGCCCGGCACCGGGCAGGAGCATGGCGGGGTGATCAAGCACGGCGCCAAGCTTCTGTATGCCTTCGGCGAGGCGACGGTGCCCAAGGTCACGGTGATCACCCGCAAGGCATATGGCGGCGCCTATGACGTGATGAGCTCCAAGCATATCCGCGGCGATTTCAACTATGCGTGGCCTACCGCCGAGATCGCCGTGATGGGCGCGAAGGGGGCCACCGAGATCCTCTACCGTTCCGAGCTCGGCGATGCGGACAAGATCGCCGCGCGCACGAAGGATTACGAGGACCGCTTCGCCAACCCCTTCGTCGCCGCCGAGCGCGGCTTCATCGACGAGGTGATCCAGCCGCAATCGACGCGCCGGCGGGTCTGCCGCGCCTTCGCGAGCCTGCGCGGCAAGCAGCTCAGTAATCCGTGGAAGAAGCATGATAACCTGCCGCTGTGACGTCCTGCGCCGCGCGGCGGTGGCGGCGGCGCTCGGTGTGATCGCCGCCGGCGCGCAGGCGGGTCCGGCCGATGACGCGGAGGCGTTCGATGCGCTGGAGCTGCCCTCGGGCCAGCCGGCTGAGCTGAGCGAGGTGGTGCATGACGAAGAGGCGGGGCTTTTGCGGCTGCGCATCCTCGCGCCGCAAATCTCGCGCGATGCCGAGGAGCGGATCGACCCCGACGCCGCGTTCGAGGACATGCAGGTGATCTGCGACGAGTTCGGCCTCGACCTGATGCGCCGCGAGGGGGTGGAGCGGCTGGTGGTTTCCATGAAGGCCTCGGAGCTGGCGCTGGGAGAGACCGCCCCGGATGTGACACAATACTTCGAGGCGTTTCGGGCCGGGCGCGCGGTCTGCCTGTGGGAGGAATTCTGATGCGCGCCTCGCGGATGCGCCCGATTGGTGCAGCCGGGCCACTGTGGCGCGCGCAATCTGCGCGCCAGCGCACTGCGTCGTGTCGTCGCGGCGGATTTTCGGCTATCCTGCAAGGTGATGCGCCATGGCGGCGCATCCACGCAACCAGGAACCGGGCGCGCGCGCAGGGCGCGTCGAATGCCCGCTCCGACTCGAGGAGACTGCCATGTCCGCCACCACCCGTGCCCTGGGCGCCACCGTCCTTATGGTCATCCTCGCGGCCTGCTCGTCGCGCGCCGATCAGGATGTCGTCTATGTCGAACCCGATCCGCATGTGGATCATGACTCGGAGTACCGCAAGTACTGAGCCGGCCCGGCCGGGTCGGGCGCTGCGTGTTCCGGCCCGGCCGCATGACCGTTCCGGGATGCGCGCATGATCAAGCATCGCGGGTTCCCCGGCCGCCTGAGCGGCACCGATTACCAGTTTACCATCCGCCGCGCGGCCAAGGAGGGGGCCACCCGGCTCGTGGCGCGCAAGCGCTACGCCGATCGCCGCCCCGCCGACCGGCGCGCCGATGCGGCCTTCTTCGCGGCGCTGTGGGATCACTTCGGTGCCGCGCCCTTCGCCCGCGGCAATCTCGATGCCGGGCGGCTGTCCTGGCTGTTCGGCCGCGAGGTGATCCCGGCCGAGGAGCCCTTCGACCCGGAGAGCTATGACGCGATGCTGCGCATCGACGTCGACCGTGCGCGGCAGAGCTTTCCCGAAACCTTCCCGGAGGAGGCGTGATGTACGACGCCTGCGCGACTGTCGCCGGCTCGGCGCAATCCCGCGCGCCTGCGCAATCGGCTTTGAGCCCGCATGTGCAGGGTGTAGGATCATGGCGAGCGACATGGGAAGGAAGGGGTGAGACATGCGAAGCAGGATCTGGATCGGGGCGGCGCTGCTGCTCGGGCTTGCGGCGTGCGGCGACAGCGTCGGTGAACAGGCCTTGTTCGGCGGCGGGGCCGGGGCGCTTGGCGGCGCGGCCGTGGGCGGAGATCCGTTTGCCGGTGCCGCGGTCGGCGCGGCGGGCAATATCGCTTATTGCCAGACCTACCCGCAGCGCTGCTGATATCCGCGCGCGCGTCGCGCGGCCGAGTCTCGGCGGGGGGCATCGCGCGGCGCGCGATGCCCCTTTGCATTGCCATGTCACCGGGATCGAGGATACCAACCGCGCATGTTCAAGAAGATTCTGATCGCCAATCGCGGCGAAATCGCCTGCCGTGTCATCAAGACCGCCCGACGCATGGGCATCTCGACCGTTGCCGTCTACTCAGACGCCGATGCGCGCGCGCTGCATGTGGCGATGGCCGACGAGGCCGTGCATGTCGGCCCGGCGCCGGCCGCGCAATCCTATCTCTTGATCGACAACATCATCGACGCGGTGCGCCGCACCGGGGCCGAGGCCGTGCATCCGGGCTACGGCTTCCTGTCGGAGAACCGCCGCTTCGCCGAGGCGCTGGCGGCGGAGGGCATCGCCTTCATCGGTCCGCCGGCGAGCGCGATCGAGGCGATGGGCGACAAGATCACCTCCAAGCGCCTCGCCGCCGAGGCCGGGGTCAGCACCGTGCCCGGCGCGGGCGGCCAGCTCGAGGATGCCGAGGAGGCGGTGCGGCTCGCGCGCGAGATCGGCTATCCGGTGATGCTCAAGGCCTCGGCGGGCGGCGGCGGCAAGGGGATGCGCATCGCCTGGTCCGACGAGGAGACGCGCGAGGGCTTTCGCGCCTCGAAGAGCGAGGCGGCGAGTTCCTTCGGGGATGATCGGCTCTTCATCGAGAAATTCGTCACCGCCCCGCGCCATATCGAGATCCAGGTCCTCGCCGACGCCCACGGCAACACCATCCATCTCGGTGAGCGCGAATGCTCCATCCAGCGGCGCAACCAGAAGGTCATCGAGGAGGCGCCCTCGCCCTTCCTCGATGCCGAGACCCGCGCGGCGATGGGCGCGCAGGCCTGCGCGCTCGCCGCGGCGGTGGGCTACACGAGCGCGGGCACCGTCGAGTTCATCGTGGACGGGGAGCGCAATTTCTACTTCCTCGAGATGAACACCCGCCTGCAGGTCGAGCATCCCGTCACCGAGCTCATTACCGGCATCGACCTCGTCGAGGCGATGATCCGCGTCTCCGCCGGCGAGCCGCTCGGGATCGCGCAGGAGGACGTGACGCTCAACGGCTGGGCGATCGAGAGCCGGCTCTATGCCGAGGATCCGTATCGCGGCTTCCTGCCCTCGACGGGGCGGCTGACCCGCTATCGCCCGCCCGAGGAGCGTGTCACCGAGGCCGCGAAGGTGCGCAACGATACCGGCGTCTTCGAGGGCGGCGAGATCAGCATGTATTACGACCCGATGATTGCCAAGCTGTGCAGCTGGGCGCCCGACCGTGGCGAAGCCATCGAGGGAATGCGCCGCGCGCTCGATGCGTTCGAGGTGGAGGGGATCGGCCACAACCTGCCCTTCCTCGCGGCCGTGATGGATCATCCGCGCTTCGTGTCCGGCGAGATCACCACCGCCTTCATCGCCGAGGAGTTCCCCGAGGGCTTCTCGGGCGTCGCCCCCGATGCCGCGACGCTGCGCAAGCTCGCCGCCGCGGCGGGGCACATGAAGATGCGCAAGGAGGCGCGCGAGGCGGCCATCTCGGGCGCCATGGCCAATCACCAGCGGCGCGTGGGCGATGACTGGGTGGTGTTTCTCGGCCGCGAGACCTTCGGCGTGCACATCACCGAGGCCAATGGCGGCACCGTGGTGCGCTTCGACGACAGTGCTCAGTTCGCCGTGGAGTCCGACTGGCGGCCGGGCGATCCGCTGTTTCGCGGCACGGTGGGCGGCGAGACGATGATCATCAAGATCGACTTCGTGCGCGGCGGCGCGCGGCTGCGCCATCGCGGCGCCGAGCTGCGCGCCGTGGTGCGCACACCGCGCCAGGCCGAGCTCGCCGCGCGGATGCCCGAAAAGGCCCCGCCCGACACCTCAAAGATGCTGCTGTGCCCGATGCCCGGCCTCGTCATGGCGCTGCATGTGGGCGAGGGCGACGAGGTCCATGAGGGCCAGGCGCTTGCCACCGTCGAGGCGATGAAGATGGAGAA
>PUKW01000072.1 GCA_003550665.1 Paracoccaceae bacterium
CTCTACGGCGAATACGGATACAGTGATCGGCTGAGCTTCGGCGGCAAGCTGCAATGGCGCGATGACGACATCCACACCGCCGAGGTCTTCTCGCGCTGGCACCTGCACGATCTCGGCGGGGTGCATCCCGTCTCCGTCGAGTTCGGCACGACGGCCCGCTTCAGCGACGCCATCGAGGACCGCATCCCGCGCGCGACCGGCGCGCTGCATTTCGGCATGGGATTCGAGCGGCCGGGGCAGGGCGGATGGCTGACGCTGAGCCTGCGCGGCACCCAGCCGCCGCCATCCGACACGCTGTCAAGCGTGATCGTCGATCTCGACGCGGAACTCGGCCTGCGCCCGATCGAGCGCGCGCTGCTGTCGATGCGCGTCGAGCAGCATTTCGCCGCCGGCGAGCGCTACGCGACCGTCGTGCCCGGCGCGGGCTGGAAGGTCACCGGGGCGGCGACGCTCATCGCACAGGGGACGTTCGACATGACCGGCGAAGAAGACCCGGGCCTAAGGTTGAGCCTTTGGCTCGACTTCTGAGCCGCTGCGCTTGTAGGGGGCCATCCCGGCGCGCGCGAGGGCATCGGCGCGGTCGTTCTCGGGGTGGCCGGCATGGCCCTTGACCCATTCCCAGCGCACATCGTGGCGCGCCTGCGCCGCGTCGAGCCGGCGCCAGAGATCCTCGTTCTTGACGGGCTTCTTCGTGGAGGTCTTCCAGCCATTGCGCTTCCAGCCATGGATCCACTCCGTCACCCCGGAGCGCAGATAGGCGCTGTCGGTGACGATGGTGATCGTGCTGGGGCGGGTGAGGCTTTCGAGCGCCATGATCGCGGCCATGAGCTCCATGCGGTTATTGGTGGTCGCGGGCTCGCCGCCCGACAGCGCGCGCTCGCGGATCACCGCGTCACCGTCGCGCGCCTGCAGGAGAACGCCCCAGCCACCGGGGCCGGGATTGCCCGAACACGCGCCATCGGTGAACGCGATCAGATCAGCCATGATAGAGCCCGATCACGAGACACGGCACCACCACCGCCGTCAGCCCCAGCCGCAGCGGCATCCACCACCCCGGCGCCTGCCGGCGCATCCACAGATAGGCGTCGATCGCAAGGATGCCGCCAAAGCCGATGATCAGTGACCGCAGCGCCGCCTCGGGCGCCTCGCCCACCGCGAACAGCACCCACAGCGCGGGCAGCACGCTCAGCCCGAGCGCGATGCGCTCGCCGCTGCGCGCCGCGAGCCCGAACAGCGCCCCGCCCATGAAACACAGGATGATGACCCCGTAATCGACCAGCAGTGGCACGCCCGACAGCCGCGCAGCCAGAAGATCGCTCGTCGGCCGGGCGAGGGCGGGGATCAGCGCGGTAAGCGCACCCCACAGGAACGGGGCGAGACCGGCGATGCCGAGGATGAGCGCCGCGCGCGGGGGCTGGCTCATGCGGCGCCGGCCCGCAGCACCCGCGGCACCTTGAACTCGACATTCTCGCGCGCCGTCTCGACGATTTCGCGGGCGAGATCATAGCGCGCGGCGAAGGCGTCGATCACCTCCTCGACAAGCTCCTCGGGCGCCGAGGCGCCCGCTGTCAGCCCCACGGCCCGCACCCCTTCGAGCGCGCGCCAGTCGATGTCGGCGGCGCGCTGAACCAGCTGCGCATAGCCGCAGCCGGCCGCGCGCCCGACCTCGACGAGGCGCTGCGAGTTCGACGAATTCGGCGCCCCGATCACCAGCAGCGCGTCCACCTTCGGCGCGATCGCCTTGACCGCGGCCTGACGGTTCGTGGTCGCGTAGCAGATATCCTCCTTGCGCGGCCCCACGATCGCGGGAAAGCGCGCGCGCAGGGCGTCGACGATATCGGCGGTGTCGTCCACCGAGAGCGTGGTCTGGGTGATGAAGGCGAGCTTGTCGGGGTCGCGCACCTCGAGGCGCGCGACATCGGCGACCGTCTCGACGAGCAGCACCTCGCCTTGCGGGAGCTGGCCCATCGTGCCCTCGGTCTCGGGATGGCCGGCATGGCCGATCATCACCATCTGCAGGCCATTCTCGTTGTGGCGCTCGGCCTCGATATGGACCTTGCTCACGAGCGGGCAGGTCGCGTCGAGATAGAGCATCTCGCGCCGCGCCGCCTCGGCCGGCACCGCCTTGGGTACGCCATGCGCCGAGAAGATCACCGGCCGGTCATCGGGGCACTCGTCGAGCTCGTCGACGAAGACGGCGCCCTTGGCGCGCAGCCCGTCCACCACGTGGCGGTTATGCACGATCTCGTGGCGCACATAGACGGGCGCGCCCCATTTCTTGAGCGCCATCTCCACGATCTTGATCGCGCGGTCGACGCCGGCGCAGAAGCCGCGCGGCGCGGCGAGATAGAGGGTGAGCGGCGGTGTCGTCTGCATGGGGCCCCCGAGACATTGCACCCTGCCGAGGTAAAACCTCGCACGCGCCGCGTCCAGCCCCGCATGTCCCGGTGCGGGGCTGGACGCGGCGGCACGGGTCAGCCTTGCGCGCCGGGTTCCGACGCGGTCTCCTGCTCGCTCGCGCGCGGCTCGCGGGGCGGCCGGCCGATCACGTCACGCAGCTCGTCGAGCTCGATGAAGTTGTCGGCCTGCCGGCGCAGCTCGTCGGCGATCATCGGCGGCTGGCTGCGGATCGTCGAGACGACCGAGACGCGGACCCCTTGGCGCTGCAGGCTCTCGACGAGGGGGCGGAAATCGCCATCGCCCGAGAACAGCACCGCGTGGTCGAGCCGATGCGCGAGTTCCATGGCATCGACCGTCAGCTCGATATCCATGTTGCCCTTTACCTTGCGCCGACCGAGGCTGTCAGTATATTCCTTGGCGGTCTTCGTGACCATCGCGTAGCCATTGTAGTGCAACCAGTCGACCAGCGGGCGGATCGGCGAATACTCCTCGCTGTCGAGCAGCGCGGTGTAGTAGAAGGCCCGAAGGAGCTTGCCGCGGCGCATGAATTCCTGGCGCAGCAGCTTGTAGTCGATGTCGAACGACAGCGCGCGCGCTGCCGCATAGAGGTTGGCCCCATCGATGAACAGCGCCAGCCGATCGTCCTTGTAAAACATTTCCAACCCTCTCTAATAGCGCCCCGCCACCGAAATTCCGCGAGTGGTGGAGTGGTAATCGGAGCACGGCGGGCGGACGCGAGGCAACAATAAAGGTTTGCAACTATGCCGCAAGCCGGTGACCTTCAACAAATCGGCACGATTGCGCTCATTGCGCTGGGTGCAAACCTGCCCTCGCGGCTCGGCCCGCCCGCTGTGACGCTGAGCCATGCGCTCGATGCAATGCCCGCCGAGGGGGTGAGCCTGCTGCGCGCAAGCCGATTCTACGCTACGCCCTGCTTCCCGCCCGGCGCGGGGCCCGATTACGTCAATGCCGCCGCGATGGTCGCCACGGCGCGCGACGCGCCGGCGCTCATGGCGCATCTTCACGGGATCGAGACGCGCCTTGGGCGCGTGCGCGGCGCGCGCTGGGGGATGCGCGCGCTCGACCTCGATCTGATCGCGCATGGCGCGCAGGTGCTGCCCGATGCCGCGACCTTCGCGGCCTGGCGCGATCTTCCCGCCGCCGAGCAGCTGCGGCGCACGCCCGATCGGCTGATCCTGCCGCATCCGCGGATGCAGGATCGCGGTTTCGTGCTGGTTCCGCTGGCCGAGATCGCGCCCGACTGGTGCCATCCGGTCTCGGGCGAGAGCATCGCGGCGATGTGCGCCGCGCTCGGGCCCCGCGCGCGCGCGCAGATCCGGCCATTGTGATGGCGCCCGCGGCCCGCATCCCTTGTCATTGGCGCGCCGAGGGTTTAGACGCGGTGGAAATCCCTTGCGCTGCGGAGTGTGACGATGGCCCGAGTGACGGTCGAAGATTGTGTTGACAAGGTCCCGAACCGCTTCGAGCTGGTAATGCTCGCGGCGCACCGCGCCCGCGAGATAACCGCCGGTGCGCAGCTCACCGTTGAGCGCGACAACGACAAGAACCCGGTGGTTGCGCTGCGCGAGATCGCCGAGGAGACGCAGCCCGCCGAGGCCCTGCGCGAGCGCATGATCGAGAGCCACCAGACCCAGATCGAGGTCGATGAGCCCGAAGACGATGACATGGCGCTGCTGATGGGCGCGCAGGAGCAGGACCAGCCCGCCAAGGACGACATGTCCGAGGAAAAGCTGCTGCGTGCGCTCATGGACGCTCAGCGCCAGGGGTGATCCGGCCCGGGCGCGCCGGTGGAGAGCGGGCCGCATGATCGATGTCGACGACCTGATCGCGCTGGTCCGCAACTATAACCCGCGTAGCGACCCGGCACTGATCCGTGCGGCTTATGCGTATGGCCAGCGCATGCATGAAGGGCAGACGCGCCACTCCGGAGAGCCGTATTTCACCCACCCCGTCTCAGTCGCCGCGATCCTCACCGAGATGCGGCTCGACGACGCGACCATCGCCACCGCTCTGTTGCACGACACCGTCGAGGATACACGCTCGACCCATGACGAGATCGTGGCGATGTTCGGCAGCGAGATCGCGGGGCTGGTTGACGGGGTCACCAAGCTGACCAACCTGCAGCTGTCCTCCTCCGAGGCCAAGCAGGCGGAGAATTTCCGCAAGCTGCTGATCGCGATGTCGCGCGATCTGCGCGTGATCCTCGTCAAGCTCGCCGACCGGCTGCACAACATGCGCACCATCAAGTCGATGCGCCCCGACAAGCAGGGCCAGAAGGCGCGCGAGACGATGGAGATCTATGCCCCGCTCGCCGGGCGCATGGGCATGCAGTGGATGCGCGACGAGCTCGAGGACCTGTCCTTTCGCGTGCTCAATCCCGAGGCGCGCAACTCGATCATCCGCCGCTTCCTGACCCTGCAGCGCGAGGCCGGCGACGTGGTCCACAAGATCAGCGCCGACATCCGCGCCGAGCTCGAGAGCGCCGGGATCGAGGCCGATGTCTATGGCCGCGCCAAGAAGCCCTATTCGGTCTGGCGCAAGATGCGCGAGAAGGAGCTCGCCTTCTCGCGGCTGTCGGATATCTACGGCTTTCGCGTGATCTGCGACGAGGTGCCGGATTGCTACCGCATTCTCGGGCTGATCCATCAGCGTTGGCGCGCCGTGCCGGGGCGGTTCAAGGACTATATCAGCCAGCCCAAATCCAACGGCTACCGCTCCATACACACCACGGTCTCGGGGCGCGACGGCAAGCGCGTTGAGGTGCAGATCCGCACCCGCGCGATGCACGAGGTCGCCGAGGCCGGCGTGGCCGCGCACTGGGCCTACCGCGACGGCGAGCGCGTGGCCAACCCCTTTGCGGTGGACCCGGCGCGCTTGATCAGCACCCTGACCGAGCAGGTCGATGCCGGCGGCCATCACGACGAGTTCCTCGAGCAGGTCAAGCTCGAGATGTATTCCGATCAGGTCTTCTGCTTCACGCCCAAGGGGGACGTGGTGCAGCTGCCGCGCGGGGCGACGCCGCTCGACTTCGCCTATGCGATCCATACGCGGATCGGCGATTCCTGCGTCTCGGCGCGGGTCGACGGCATCCGCGTGCCGCTCTGGACGCGGCTGCGCAACGGGCAGAGCGTCGAGATCATCACCGCCGAGGGCCAGCGTCCGCAGACGACCTGGATCGATCTCGTCGTCACCGGCCGCGCCAAGGCCGCGATCCGGCGCAGCCTGCGCGAGGAGGACCGCGCGCGGTTCGTGCGTCTCGGCCAGGAGCTGGCGCGCGTCGCGTTCGAGCATGTCGGGCGCAAGGCCACCGACAAGGCGCTGGCCACGGCGGCGACGCGGCTTGGCGTGGCGGACCGAAAGGAGCTGCTCGCCCGGCTGGGCAGCGCGGAAATCACCGCGCGCCAGGTCGTCGCCGCGCTCTATCCCGATCTCGCCGCCGCCGATGTCGAGGAGGTTGATGCGCGCCGTCCCGTCGTCGGTCTGCCCGATGCCGAAGCCTTTCGCCGCGCCGAGTGCTGCCAGCCGCTTCCCGGCGAGCGCATCGTGGGGATCACCTATCGCGGTATCGGGGTCGTGGCGCATGCGATCGACTGCCTCGCGCTCGAGGAGTTCGAGGAGAAACCCGAGCGCTGGATCGACCTGCGCTGGCATGACGGGCGTCATTCGCCCGCCTACACCGTGGCGCTCAAGGTCACGATCAGCAACGATGCCGGGGTGCTGGGCCGGATCTGTACGCTGATCGGCGAGCAGGGCGCGAACATATCGGATCTGCGCTTTGCCGATCGAAAACCCGATTACTACCGCTTGATCATCGAGGTCGATCTGCGCGATCTTGCGCACATGCATGCGGTGATGACCGCGCTCGAGGCCGACAGCGACGTGGCCGAGCTCGCGCGTCACCGGGACATGCAGCGCAAGCCGTAACGCGGGCCGGGGAGGCGAGCGGTGGTGTTCAAGCGGCGCAGCCGACGCTCCCCGATCCAGTTTCTTGCCGCGATCTTCTACCCGCGCGGCGGCTGGCGGCGTGCGGCGAGCTATACGCTGCACCGGTTGCGGCGTCTGCCCGACACGCCCGACCGGATCGCGCGCGGCATCGCCGCGGGGGTGTTCGTGTGCTTCACGCCGATGTTCGGGCTGCATTTCATCATGGCCGCGGCGATCGCGGTGATGCTGCGCGGCAATATCCTGGCGGCGCTGATCGCGACCTTCTTCGGTAACCCGATCACCTTTCCGATCATCATCTCGATGTCGGTGGAGCTGGGAAACTGGGCGCTGGGCCAGCCGCCGGGCATGCAGCTGCCGCAGATCGCGGCGGCTTTCGGGCGGGCGATGGCGGAGCTTTGGGAGAATGCGCTCGCGGTGTTTTCGGGAGCGCCGATGCGCTGGGACCGAAGCGAGGTGTTCTTCTTTCGGGTGTTCCTGCCCTACACCATCGGCGGCGTGGTGCCCGGGGTGATCACCTCCTTCGTGATCTACTCGCTGACCCTGCCGCTGATCACCGCCTATCAGAAGAACCGCCGCCAGGCGCTGCGCAAGCGCTTCGCCGCCTCGCGCACCGTGCTGCGCGTCGACATGCCCGCGCCGACGGATGCGCCGCCCGATGAGGCCGAGCCCCGCGGCGCGGAGCCTGCCGACGATCCGCCCCGGCGCGATTAACCCTTGGCGCGCAGCAGGGTCTGGTTGCCGTCGCCGCGGCGCAGTTCGAAGCGCCCGGTCTTGGCGACGAGGTCCGACAGCTTGGCGCTGCCATAGGTGCGGCTGTCGAAATCGGGATTCGCGGCGATGATGAACTGCCCGATCTCGCCCAGCGAGAACCACTCCTCGTCCTCGTCGATGGAGCGCATCGCCGCTTCGATCAGCGGCACCGCTTCGCGCGCGGGCAGCTTGGCGGCGGTCTTCTCGGCCGGCCGCTCCGGATCGGGCTCGGGCGCCGCCCCGGCCGATACGAGGTTCTCGACGAAGATGAATCGCTTGCACGCCTTGCGAAAGGACTCCGGTGTCTTGCGCTGGCCGAAGCCATAGACGTCGAGCCCCTGCTCGCGGATGCGCGAGGCGAGGCGCGTGAAGTCGCTGTCCGAGGAGACCAGCGCGAAGCCGTCGAATCGCCCCGCATGCAGCAGATCCATCGCGTCGATCACCAGCGCGATATCGGAGGCGTTCTTGCCCACCGTGTTGGCCGGCGAGTGATGCGGCACCAGTGCAAGCGTCGCGAGCCGGTCGCTCCAGCCCTTCATCGCGCCGCGCGAGAAATCGCCATAGATGC
The DNA here is from genome assembly GCA_003550665.1 of Paracoccaceae bacterium. Lineage (GTDB taxonomy): Bacteria > Pseudomonadota > Alphaproteobacteria > Rhodobacterales > Rhodobacteraceae > Alkalilacustris. Next base: position 7,685 of record PUKW01000072.1, read on the forward strand.
GCCTCACGCTCGCCTCGCCGAGCGCGGTGATCTCCTCGAAGATCGCCTCGGCCCATTGCGGGCTGGAATTGTCGGCGTCGATCAGCACCGCGAGCAGCGGGATTCCGGCACGGGCCATGCGGCCTCCGTCAAAGTTGCTTGTACATCACCAGCGCATCGACATAGCCCGCACGGGGATGATCGAAGGCGCCCGGCAGCCGGCCCACCACCTCGAAGCCGTGATCGCGCCAGATCGTGATCGCGCGGCTGTTGGTGGTCACCACGAAATTGAACTGCATCGCCCGGTATCCTGCCTTGCGCGCAGTGGCAAGCGCATGGCGCAGCATGTCGCGCGCGACGCCGCGCCCGCGCGCCTCGGTCGCGGTGGCGAAGCCGCAATTGCAGACATGCGCTCCGCCCCCGCCCTGGTTGCGCCCGATATAGTAGGTCCCCACCGGCGCGCCCCCGGCATCCTCGGCGATGAAGGCGCGGTGCCCGCCGCCGCACCAATAGGCCAGCGCGTCGGCGCGGGGGATGTCCGGGTCGATCGCGTAGGTGTCACCGGCGCGAAAGACCGGCTCGAGGATCGCCCAGAGCGCCTCCGCATCCGTATCGTCGGCCGCGCGCAGGGTGAGCGTGTCGGCGGGCGTCAATAGATCACGACCGAGCGCACGCTTTCGCCGGCATGCATCAGCTCGAACCCCGTGTTGATGTCGTCGAGCGACATGGTGTGCGTGATCATCGGGTCGATCTCGATCTTGCCGTCCATGTACCAGTCCACGATCTTCGGCACGTCGGTGCGCCCGCGCGCACCGCCAAACGCCGTGCCCTTCCAGACCCTCCCGGTCACGAGCTGGAACGGTCGCGTCGCGATCTCCGCCCCCGCGGGGGCGACGCCGATGATGATCGACTGGCCCCAGCCGCGGTGGCAGCTTTCGAGCGCGTCGCGCATCACCTGCACGTTGCCGGTGCAGTCGAAGGTGTAATCGGCGCCGCCGGTCTGATCGAAGGGCGTCTTGGTCATGTTAACGAGATGCGCCACGAGATCGGTGCCGAGATCGGTGGGGTTGACGAAATGCGTCATCCCGAAGCGCTCGCCCCAGGGTTTCTTGGCGTCGTTGATGTCCACGCCGATGATCATGTCCGCGCCTGCGAGGCGCAGCCCCTGGATCACGTTGAGCCCGATGCCGCCGAGCCCGAAGACGATCGCCTTCGCGCCCACCTCGACCTTCGCGGTGTTGATCACCGCCCCCACCCCCGTGGTCACGCCGCAGCCGATATAGCAGATCTTCTCAAATGGCGCGTCGGGGTTGACCTTCGCGACCGCGATCTCGGGCAGCACGGTGTGGTTGGCGAAGGTCGAGCAGCCCATGTAATGGTGCAGCGTCTCGCCATCGAGCGTGGAAAACCGCGAAGTCCCGTCGGGCATCAGCCCCTGGCCCTGGGTGCTGCGGATCGCGGTGCACAGATTGGTCTTTTGCGAGAGGCAGGACGGGCAGGCCCGACATTCCGGGGTGTAGAGCGGGATGACGTGATCGCCCGGCGCCACGCTGGTGACGCCCGCGCCGCCCTCCACGACCACGCCCGCCCCCTCATGACCGAGGATCGACGGGAACAGCCCCTCCGGGTCGCCGCCCGACAGGGTGAAATCGTCGGTGTGGCACAGCCCCGTCGCCTTGATCTCGACGAGCACCTCGCCCGCGCGCGGGCCCTCCAGATTGACTTCGGCGATCTCCAGCGGCTTACCCGCAGCGGTTGCGATGGCGGCACGAGTGCGCATGACGGCTCCTCCCCTGTCGACGCGGGAATGGTGCGCGATGCGCGGCGCGGACGCAACCATGCCCGCGCCGCGCAAGGCTTGATTTGTCGCGCCGTCGCGGTCACTTTCGGCGCATGACGGTTCAGACCCCGACGCCCTTTCCCGGGCCCCGCGCCACCGACCCGCAGGTCAGCTTCGACCGCCACGAGCTGGGCGCGATCCTCGGGCTTTACGGCCGCATGGTGGCGGCCGGGGAATGGCGCGATTACGGCATCGCGGCGCTGCGCGAGGTGGCGGTCTTTGCCGTGTATCGGCGCACCGCCGAGCAGCCGCTCTACCGGATCGAGAAGCGGCCGAAGCTGCGCAATCGGCAGGGGGTCTACGCGGTCATCGCGCAGAACGGGCAGGTGCTGCGGCGCGGGCACGATCTGCGCACGGTGCTGCGGGTGCTCGAGCGCAAGCTGATCCGCCCGGTGCGCGACTGAGCCGCGCGCGTCAGCTTTCGCAGCGCATCATCCGGCGCAGGACGCCCTGACGCTGCACGCGCAGCTCCGCGAGGCGTGCATGGGGGTCTTCGACGGCGCCGTTGCCGGCGTGCTTGCCGCCGCGTGCGACCGGCGCGCATTCCAGCTTGCCGTTGCCGGCCGCGCGGCACAGATGTGATCCACGCTTGCCGGAGTCCGTGTAGAGGTGCCCGTGAAAGGTGCCGTTGGCATCGCGTTCGGCGGCGGCGATCTGGCGATCCAGGGCGCGCATCTCCGCGCCCGCGGCCGTCGCGCAGGACTCCGGATTTCGCAGATCCTGGAACCAGGAGCAGGCACCCAAGCCGAGCAGCGCGGCGAGCGTCAGCATGTGACGCATCGGCTTGTCCTCCTGTTGTGGCGGGGGCCCGGGGCCCGCGTTAGGGTCCCGATCCCGAATGCCGTGGACCCGACGCGGCCGGTCTGCCCGCCGCGTCGGGTGGGTGAGGCGAACCGCGACGCGGTTACTCGTAGTGCTTGCCGCAGGCGACGGGGCGCAGCACGTAGCGGCCCTTGCTGACCCTCGTCCGCTTTTCCTCGTAGACAGGCGGGTAATACACCTTCTCGGCCCGGTTGCTGCCGCGATACTCGATACGCTTGTAGCCCTTGCGCACGAGATGCTGGGTGTATTTGTACTCCGGCTCCTGCCAGTGCTGGGTATAGCACTTCTTGACATGGCCCTCGAACGCGGCCGCGGGAGCGGCGATGAAGGCCATGGCGACCGCGAGTGCGGCGAGCGCTGCGTGCTTCATGGTCTTGTCCTTTCTGTCGCTGTAATCACTGCTGGTGTATTTTCTGCTCGAATTTGCGCCTCAACCTGAAATAGAATTGCGTCTTCACGCGCCCGTGAAAGCCTAGCGCCCTGTTTTCGGCCGCGCAAGTGTTTGCCAACGGCGCTCGCCGCATGCTTGTGTAAATCGTTAACAGCGCGCTGTGGCCCGGGTCGTTCGCTCAGAAGCTGCGGCGCAGCCCGGCGACGAGGCCGTTCGAGGATCCGCCGGGCCCCATCAGGCCGTAGGCGTTGGAGCGGTGATGCAGGCGCAGGAAGGCGTCCGTCGCCGGCGCGCCATCGAGTTCATGCGCCAGTTCGAGGTGCCAGTGCACCATGATGCGCTGGGAGTCGCCGCCGCGCTGGCCCTCGAAGGCCGGAGGGCGCGTCGCGCGCGACAGGCCGATGCCGAAGCCGACGCTGTCGATCACCCGCAAGAGCGGGCGCTCGGGGGTGAGCCGCGCTGTCACCGGCAGGTTGACCTCCCAGTTGTCCTGCAGCCCGGCATGGCGCACGAGCTGCGCCTCGACGCCGAAGCGCAGCGTGCCGAGCCGCGTCGCGACCGGCGCGCCGAGCTGCTGCCCCAGCACCAGGCCGGCGAGGCCGGGCCGCTGCACGTCGATGCGCCAGGGCCGGAGGGCGACCTCCTCCCAGGGGTTGTCGGTGAGCAGCCCGGCGAAGGCGGAGATGCTGGTTCCTGCCGAAGCCGGACCCGCTGCCGCGCTCGCCATGAGGGCCGCCGCCGCGAGCCACCGCAGCCGCATCGCTCAGCCTTTCTTGAGAACCCGCTTGCCCAGAGTCTCGGCGATCTGCACCGCGTTGAGCGCCGCCCCCTTGCGAAGGTTGTCGCTCACGCACCAAAGGTTGATGCCGTTATCGATCGTCGGGTCCTGGCGGATGCGGCTGACGAAGGTGGCGAAATCGCCGACGCAGTCGATCGGCGTGGTGTAGCCGCCATCCTCGCGCTTGTCGACGACGAGGATGCCGGGCGCCTCGCGCAGGATGTCGCGCGCCTCGGCCTCGTCGAGATGGTCCTCGAACTCGACATTGATCGCCTCGCCGTGGCCCACGAAGACCGGCACGCGCACGCAGGTCGCCGTCAGCTTGATGGAGGGGTCCATGATCTTCTTGGTCTCGGCGACCATCTTCCATTCTTCCTTGGTCTGGCCGTCCTCGAGGAAGACATCGATATGCGGGATCACGTTGAAGGCGATCTGCTTGGGATAGACCTTGGGCGGGACCTCGTCGGTGGGGTTGTAGATCGCCTTGGTCTGGTTCCACAGCTCGTCCATCGCGTCCTTGCCCGAGCCCGAGACCGACTGGTAGGTCGAGACCACGATGCGCTTGATGCGCGCGCGGTCATGCAGCGGCTTGAGCGCGACGACCATCTGCGCGGTCGAGCAGTTCGGGTTGGCGATGATGTTCTTCTTGGCGTAGCCCTCGACGGCCTCCGGGTTCACCTCGGGCACGACGAGCGGGACGTCGCGGTCGTAGCGGTAGAGCGAGGAGTTGTCGATCACGACGCAGCCCGCCGCCGCGGCCTTGGGCGCGTATTCCTTGGTCGCCTCCGAGCCGATGGCGAACAGCGCCATGTCCCAGCCCTCGAAGTCGAACTGCGCGAGATCGCGGCATTTCAGGGTGCGGTCGCCGAAGCTGACCTCGGTGCCCTGCGAGCGGCGCGAGGCGAGCGCGGCGATCTCGTCGATGGGGAATTCGCGCTCGGCGAGGATGGCGAGCATTTCGCGGCCCACATTGCCCGTGGC
>PUKW01000193.1 GCA_003550665.1 Paracoccaceae bacterium
CGCGGGCTGCAACGCCGCCGAGACGCGCTGGCACTGTGCACCCGAGCCGGGCACGGGGGCGGACTCGACTCGTCATCGCTGGTCTCTTATTAAGAACAAATCAGGAACTTTGGGCGAGTGGGCGGTTGAGTGGGATGACGCGGCGCGTCGCATGCGTGTGGTTTGCCCGGCTGGCGAGCGACCGGTCGCGGCGCGCGCGCCCGGTTGAGGGGCCGTTCGCGCTGGTGCACCGGGCCGGCAGCGCCGATCACCTGCACTGCCTCGACGCGGTGGCCGAATCGGCGGGGCTGCGCCGGGGCATGGCGCTGGCGGATGCGCGCGCACTGTGTCCGGGGCTGGTGACGCGCCCGGCGGATCTGCCGGCCGAGGCCGCGTTTCTCGGCGCGCTCATGCGCTGGGCGGGGCGGTTCAGCCCCTGGGTCGGGCGCGAGGGGGCGGACGGGCTGGTGCTCGACATCACAGGGGTCGCGCATCTCTTCGGCGGCGAGGCGGCGCTGCGCGACGAGATGGCCGCCCGGCTCGCACGAGGCGGGCTCACCGCCGAGATCGGCATCGCCGATACCCGCGGCGCGGCGCGCGCGCTGGCGCATCATGGCGGCGGGATCGCCACGCCGGGGCGGATGCGCGAGAGCATCGGCGCGCTGCCCGCCGCCGCGCTGCGGCTCGATCACGACACCGCCGCGGCGCTCGCCCGGCTGGGGCTGCGGCGCATCGAGGATCTCGCCGCCCTGCCCCGCGCCAGCCTCGCGCGCCGCTTCGGGGCCGATCTGCTCGCCCGGCTCGACCGCGCGCTCGGCGCCGCCCCCGAACCCGTCAGCCCCGAGCCGGCGCCGGCGCATTTCGGCGCCCGGCTCACCCTGCCCGAGCCGATCGGCCACACCGCCGACGTGATGGAAGGGCTCGCGCGGCTGCTGGCGCGGCTGTGCGACCGGCTCGCCGATGCCGAGCAAGGCGCGCGGCGGCTGCGGCTCGAGCTGCGCCGCGCCGATGGCGGCAGCGCGCGCACCGAGATCGGCCTTGCGCGCCCGATGCACGACCCCGCCGCCATCGCGCCGCTCTTCGAGCGCGCCGTGGCCGCCATCGATGCGGGCTTCGGCATCGACGCGCTGCGCCTGACCGCCCCGCTCACCGAGCCGATGCCCGCGCGCCAGATCGCCGCCGCGCGCGAAGGCGCCGGCGACCGGCTCGCCGATCTCGTCACCCGGCTCGGCAACCGCGCCGGTTTCGAGAATATCCGCCGCCTGCACCCCGCCGACAGCCACATCCCCGAGCGCAGCTTTCTCGTCACCCAGGCCGCCTGGTCGGACCCCGCCGGAGACTGGCCCGCCGGGCCCGAGCGCCCGCTGGTGATCTTCGCGCCCGAGCCCATCGCCGCACGCGGCACCACGCCGCCGGAGCGGTTCCGCTGGCGCGGCATGCGGCTGACCACCCTGCGCGCCACGGGGCCCGAGCGCATCGCGCCGGAATGGTGGTTCGACGACCCGGCCTGGCGCTCGGGGCTGCGCGATTACTGGAAGATCGAGACGCATCAGGGCCGGCGGCTGTGGCTGTTTCACACGCCGCAGGCGCCGGGCTGGTGCGTGCAGGGGGAATTCGCATGACCCCGCCCTATGCCGAGCTTTGCGTGACCTCGAACTTCACCTTCCTCACCGGTGCGTCGCATCCCGAGGAGCTGGTCGCGCGCGCCGCCGAGCTGGGCCTCACCGCCATCGCCATCACCGACCGCAACAGCCTCGCCGGCGTGGTGCGTGCCCATACCGCGCTGCGCGAGCTGGCCCGCGCCGCCGACGAGGCCGCCGACGAGGCCGTCGCGATACGCTCGCAGAGCCGGATCGACCCGTCGAGCCGGCAGGATCTGAGCCCGCCGCCGGCGCTGCGCGCAGGGGGCACAGCGGGGGGCTCGCTGCCCCGGCTGATCGTGGGCGCGCGGCTGGTGCTGACCGACAGCGCGGTGGAGTGGCTCGCCCTGCCCACCGACCGCGCCGCCTATGCCCGGCTGTCGCGGCTGCTCAGCCTCGGCAAGCGGCGCGCGGAAAAGGGCGGCTGCGCGCTGCGGCGCGCGGATCTTCTGGAGTGGGGCGAGGGGCTGATCCTGATCGCGTTGCCCGGCGCGGGGCGGGTGACGGGCGATCTGCGCGCGGTGGCGCGGCGCTTTCCGGGCAATGCCTTCCTCGGCGCCGCGCCGCGCTATGACGGGCGCGACCGCGGGCGCATCGAGGCGCGCGCGCGGCTCGCGGCGCGGTGCAACCTGCCGATGGTGGCGGTGGGCGATGTGCTCATGCATCACGCGGCGCGGCGCCGGCTCGCGGATGTGCTCACCTGCCTGCGCGAGGGCTGCACCATCGACGGTATCGGCCGGCGCGCCCTGCCCAATGCCGAGCGCCGGCTCAAGGCCCCCGCCGAGATGGCGCGGCTCTTCGCCGACCAACCCGCCGCGATCCGGCGCAGCGTCGAGATCGCGAATCGCTGCAGCTTCGAGCTGTCGCAGCTCTCTTATGAGTACCCCGACGAGATCGCGAATGGCGAACCGCCGCAGGCCCGGCTCGAGCGGCTGACCACCGCGGGGCTCGCACGGCGCTACCCCGACGGCACCCCCGCCGAAATCCTCGAGCGGATCACCAAGGAGCTCGCCATCATCGCCAAGCTCGGCTTTGCGGCGTATTTCCTGACCGTGCACGACATCGTGGA
>PUKW01000277.1 GCA_003550665.1 Paracoccaceae bacterium
ATCCCGACGCGCACCGGCTCCTGGGCGATCGAGGCGTTCGGGGCGAACCCGGTCTCGATGCCGGTGCCGGAGCTGCCGCAGGCGCTCTCGCGCGGGACGGTGGACGGGGCGCTGATCCCCTACGAGATCATCCCGCCGCTGCAGCTTCAGGAGCAGACCCAGTATCAGATCGAGGGCCATGACGGGTTCCGCATCGGCACCACGACCTTCCAGGTGTCGATGAACCAGGACCGCTGGGACAGCCTGCCCGATGATGTCCAGGCCGCCTTCCGCGACGCGTCCGACCGCGACTGGTGGCGCGAGGTCGGCGAGATCTGGATGGGCTCCGAGGAAGGCGGGCTCGCCATGGCGACGGAGGCCGGCAACGAGCACATCGTCCTGACCGAGGAGGAGACCGACGCCTTCCGCGCCGCACTCGAGGAGGTGCCGGAGCGCTGGATCCGCGAGCGCAACGAGGAAGGCATCGATGCCGAGCTGCTCGTGGAGACGGCCCGCGAGCTCGTGCAGCAATACGCCGAAGAGGACTGATGACCGATAGCGAGATCAGACGCCGCACCGGCATGGCCGGTGCGGTCGAGCGGATGGTGACGGCCTGGGCGCTGGTCGGCGGGCTGGTGCTGATCGCGGTGGTGGCGTTCAACGTGCTCGAGGTCCTGACCGCGATGACGCGGCCGCTCACGGGCTACCGTTTCAACGGCGCGGTGGAGCTCACGGCGATGGGCTCGGCCATCGCGGCGTTCTGCTTCCTGCCCTATTGCCAGCTCACCGACGCCAATGTCACCGCCGACATCTTCACCGCGCGCGCCTCGCCGCGGGCGATCGCGATCTTCAAGCTCGCCGCGTCGATCGTCGCGATCGCGTTTGCGCTGCTGCTCTTGTGGCGCATGAGCGAGGGCATGACCGATCAGCGCGCTTACGGCTATACCACGACGGTGCGCAACATCCCGGTCTGGTGGGCTTTCGTGCCGATCGTGATCTCGCTTGCGCTGCTCGCACTGGCCTCCATCGTCACCCTGATCGAACAGGGCCGCGCCGCGGTCACCGGAGACGACACTGCATGACAGATCCCGTTACGCTGGGCTTCCTCGGGCTCGGGGCGCTCCTGATCCTGATCATCCTTCGCATGCCGATCGCCTATGCGATGATCCTCGTGGGCGGCATCGGCACCGCGCTCGCGGTGCCCAACGGCGTCAACATGATGCTCGCTCAGCTCAAGACGCTGGCCTACGGGCAGTTCGCCGTCTACGACCTCGCGGTGATCCCGATGTTCATCCTGATGGGGGCGCTCGCGACCAAGGCGGGCTTCTCGCAGGCGCTGTTTCGCGCGACGAATGCCTGGCTCGGCTGGCTGCGCGGGGGCACGGCGATGGCCGCGATCGCGGCCTGTGCGGGCTTCGGCGCGGTGGCGGGTTCGTCGCTGGCGACGGCCTCGACGATGGGCAAGGTCGCGCTGCCCGAGCTGCGGCGCTACAACTATGCCGGCTCGCTCGCGACCGGCACGCTCGCCGCCGGCGGGGTGCTGGGCATCCTGATCCCGCCCTCGGTGGTACTGATCATCTACGCGATCATCGTCGAGGCCAACATCGTCACAATGTTCATGGCCGCGCTGATCCCGGGGCTGATCGCGGTGATCATGTTCATGCTCACCATCGCGATCTATGTCGCGATCTTTCCCGAGTCCGGCCCCGCCGCGGGGTCGGTGGACCGCGCCGAATTCCGCGCCGCCTCGCTGGGGGTGATCCCGGTGCTGCTGATCTTCGCCGTGGTCATCGGCGGCATCTATGCGGGCCTCTACACCCCGACCCCGGCGGCGGCGGTGGGTGTTTTCCTCGTCTGGCTCGTGGGCGTGTTCCAGCGGCAGTTCGCGAAGGGGTCGATCCGCGAGGCGCTGACGGAGACCGCCTCGACGAGCGGGATGATCTTCCTGATCCTGCTCGGCGCCGAGCTGATGTCGATCTACATGGCGCGGGTGCGGCTGCCGCAGTTCACGGCGGAGTGGATCCTCGGCTCCGGGCTCGAACCCTTCACCGTGCTGATCCTGATCCTGATCACGCTGATCCTTCTGGGCATGCTGCTCGACAGCCTGTCGATGATCCTTCTGGTGATCCCGTTCCTGTGGCCGGTGATGGTCGCGCTCAATGGTGGCCCGGCGCAGCCTGCGGAGGGCTCGGGCTTCGGCATGTCCACCGACGAGCTCAAGATCTGGTTCGGGATACTCGCGCTCGTGGTTGTCGACCTCGGGCTGATCACGCCACCGGTGGGGATGAATGTCTTCGTCATCTCCGCGATGGCCAAGGACACGCCGATGATCCAGACCTTCAAGGGCGTGGTGCCGTTCTTTTGCATGGAGATCATGCGCGTGGGGCTGCTTCTGGCCTTCCCGGCGCTGGTGCTCTGGCTGCCCGAGGTGCTGCGCGGCTGACGCGGCGGCGGGGGCGAATCGCTCCGCCCGCCCGGCGGCGGGGCGGGGCGTTCAAGCGCCCGCGCGGCGCCGGGCGCTTCAATTGATTGTGTAAACCGTGCCGCAATAGTCGCGCCGCTGCGCGAAAACGCCACAATCCCCGCGGCCCGCATTGTGACAATCGTGTCGAGATGCGAGTGTGCGCTAGGAATTCGAGGGGCCGGAGAACAGAGTGAACACGTCGCAGCGCAGGGAGCCGCGCCGGGTGGCGCGCCATGC
>PUKW01000019.1 GCA_003550665.1 Paracoccaceae bacterium
CGATGACGACGGCGCGCGAGGTCTTGCGCACCGAGGCGAGGATCGTCTCCTCGTCGAGCGGCACGAGGGTGCGCGGATCGACGATCTCGGCGCTGATGCCCTCGGCGGCGAGGGTCTCGGCGGCGGCCTCGGCGACCTGCACCATCGAGGAGGTGGCGATGAAGCTCACATCGCGCCCCTCGCGCAGCACATGCGCCTGCCCGAAGGGGATGAGATACTCCTCCTCCGGCACCGGGGCCTTGTCCTGGTACATCAGCTTGTCCTCGAAGATGATGACCGGGTTGTTGTCGCGGATCGCGGTCTTCATCAGCCCCTTGGCCTCATAGGCCGAGGACGGCATCGCGACCTTGAGGCCGGGGATGTGCGCGGCGAGCGCGTGCAGCGACTGCGAATGCTGCGCGGCCGAGCGGCGCGTGGCACCCATGTTGGTGCGCACCACCATCGGCACGTTGAGCTTGCCGCCCGACATGTAGCACGCCTTGGCCGCCTGATTGCAGAGCTGATCCATGATCAGGTAGAGGAAATCGCCGAACATCAGGTCCACGATGGGCCGCGAGCCGGTCAGCGCCGCGCCCACCGCGATGCCGGTAAAGCCCGGCTCGGAGATCGGCGTGTCGATGACGCGCGCGGTGCCGAACTCCTCCACGAGCCCGGCGAGCACCTTGAACGGGGTGCCGGCCTCGGCCACGTCCTCGCCGATCAGGAACACGGTCGGGTCGCGGCGCATTTCCTCGGCGATGGCCTCGTTGACGGCCTTCGACAGCGTGATCTCGCGCATCTTCTCCTCCTCAGGCCGCGTTCGGGGTGTCGGCCCGCAGGGCCGCATCGGGGGTATCGACATAGACGTGCATGTCGACCTCGTGGGTGGGGGGATACGGAGCATCCAGGGCATAGGCCACGGCGGCCTCGGCCTCCTCGCGCACCTCCTCGGCCATCGCGGCGAGATCGTCGGCGCTCACGAGCTTCTCGCCCTCGAGCCACTTGCCGAAATTGACGATCGGGTCGCGATTGTCGCGCCACTCGGCCTCCTCGGCCTTCGAGCGGTAGTATTCGCGGTTGATGTCGCCGACATGGTGGCCGTGGTAGCGGTAGGTATCGAGCTGGATGAAGAACGGCCCCTCACCCTTGCGCGCCCGCGCCACGAGGTCCTGCGTCAGCGCGTTGACCTTGAGCACGTCCTGCCCGTCGACGACGTGGCTTTCGATGCCGAAGGCCTCGGCGCGCGCGGTCAGCGCGCCGGCGGCGATCTCGTCGGTGCGGGTGTATTCCGAGTAGCCGTTGTTCTCGCAGGCATAGATCACCGGCAGCTTCCACAGGGCGGCCATGTTCATCACCTCGTACCACAGCCCCTGCGCGGTCGCGCCGTCGCCGAAGAAGCACACCGCGACCTCGTCGTTGCCCTGCAGCTTGGCGTTGAGCGCCGCCCCCGTGGCGATGCCCATCGAGCCGCCGACGATGGCGTTGGCGCCGAGATTGCCGTTCGACTGATCGGCGATGTGCATCGAGCCGCCCTTGCCGCGGCAATAGCCCTCCGCCTTGCCGAGAAGCTCGCAGAACATCGGGCGGAACGCGGCGCCCTTGGCGACGCAGTGGCCGTGGCCGCGATGGGTCGAGGTGATCTTGTCAGCGGTCTCCAGAGCCTCGCAGATGCCCACGGCGACGGCCTCCTGGCCGCTGTACATATGCGTCAGCCCCGGCATCTTGGCCGACAGGTAGAGCTGGTTGGCCTGGTCCTCGAAGGCGCGGATGCGCAGCATCTGGCGGTACATGCGCAGATAGGCCTCGGTGTTCGTCTTGCTCATCGGTTTCCCCTCCCGGGCGCGCTCAGTAGCGGTTGGCGATCGGCAGATCCTCGGCGGGAAACAGGCTGATCACCTCGCAGCCCGTATCGGTGACGACGACCTCCTCCTCGATGCGCGCGGCCGAATAGCCGTCCTTGGCCGGGCAATAGGTCTCGAGCGCGAAGACCATGCCGGTCTGGATCTGCATCGGGTTGTCGAGGCTGACGGCGCGCGAGATGATCGGCCGCTCATGCAGCGCGAGCCCCAGCCCGTGGCCGAATTGCAGCCCGAAGGCCGACAGCTCGTCGGGAAAGCCGAGGCTCTCGGCGGTGGGCCAGACCTTGGCGACGGTGTCGGTGGTCACGCCCGGCTTGATCAGCTCGATCGCATGATCGAGCCACTCGCGCGCCTTGACATAGGCGTCGTTCTGCACCGGCGTCGCACGGCCCACATTGAAGGTGCGGTAGTAGCAGGTGCGGTAGCCTTGGTAGGCCTGCAGGATGTCGAAGAAGGCCTGGTCGCCGGGGCGGAAATAGCGGTCGGTGAAGTTGTGCGGGTGCGGGTTGCAGCGCTCGCCCGAGATCGCGTTGATCGCTTCGACGTCGTCGGAGCCCATCTCGTAGAGCATCTTGTTCGACATCGCGACGATGTCGGATTCGCGCACCCCCGGCTTCAGCTCCTCCCAGATCATGTGATAGACGCCGTCCACCATGCTCGCGGCCTGGTTGAGAAGCTGGATCTCGTCGACATTCTTGATCTCACGCGCGCCGAGCATGATCTGCTGGCCGTCCACGACCTTCAGCCCTGCCTCCTGCAGCGCGAAGAACATCGCCGTCTCGGCGTAATCCACGCCGACCGGCATGTCCGCGACCCCCGCCTTTTTCAGGA
>PUKW01000129.1 GCA_003550665.1 Paracoccaceae bacterium
GAGCATCAGCAGGAGGCAATAAAAGAACAAGCTTATTGATTGTCGGTAATGGCTCGTTAACATCATGTTCTAACGTTTTCCCATTTTGGTTAAAATAATATTCCCTATTGTACTACGGTCGTCCCCGGCCGTAGACTGCACGGCCGGGGACGGCCGTGCGTACCGTTTGTACCTGCGGGCATCCCCGCCCGTAGCACCAGTGCACCGCCTATAGTACTACGGGCGTCCCCGGCCGTAGACTGCACGGCCGGGGACGGCCGTGCGTACCAGTTGTACTTACGGGCGTCCCCGCCCGTAGCACCATGCAGGGGGGCAGAGATAGTACTACGGTCGTCCTCGGCCGTAGCCCCCGCATGCCGCTCACCGATACGGCCGGGGAACGTGATGCCCTGGCGGGCAAACGTCCCAGGGACGACCGTATTACCGGCGGTTCGCGGCGTCCATGCGTACTTACGCAACGCGCCGTTGCCCCCTTCCTACGGCATTCGCAGACGATAAAAGCGGCGGGGATAATCGCGCCAGTCGGGGTCGGAGAAATGTTCCGTGTTCCCCTCCAGATAAATCGCTTCCAGCTCCTCCCAATCATCGTCGGCAAGATCATCCTTTGCCTCGACCACCACTTCCATACCGGACACCCAGTTGATCTCGAATTCAAAAACGCCTGCCTCATGATCATGCAACATTTCAGATCGAATCGAAGGTCGCCACAAGGCAGTGGGACGCTGACTGAAATTAGTACCCCATTCCTCGACATCAGGCAGGTGATAGACAACGACCTGTTCCGAATTCGAGAACAAATCATATTCATACTCTAAAGGCGGTGCGCCTTTAAAGTAAACAGATTCAAGCTGAGGACAATCGGCAAAGGCCGAATATTCGATTTCAAAGATCCCCCTGCCGATCGTAACCCGTTCCAGGCTGGTGCAGCCGGCGAAAGCCTCTCGGCCGATATGAAAGACATTGTCAGACATAGTTACGGAGAGCAAAACGCCGCAGTTCCGGAACGCAAAGTCTTCAATTCTGACTACGCTTTCGGGAAGGTTCACGTGGGACAGTTTCTGCTGATCGCGGAACGCATTCTCCCCGATTATTGCCACTGGAACCCCTGCAATTACCGAGGGAATTACCACCTCTCCTCCGTCGCCATGGTAACCGGTAATGGTTATGAAATTGTCTTGCTCGTCGATTTGATACTCGAAATCTTCGACATCCGCGGAGACTCTGTATGTCGCATTTCGAACGGAACTCGTATTCAAACCTTCCTTGAAAGCTCTGACCTTAATAAATCCCGGCAGATCGAACGCGATAACCCTATCCGGCCCGACCTCCGGGCTGTCCTCTGTCGGTTCACTGCCGTCAGTGGTATAGCGGATAACAGCGTCATCGGTCGCGCAATCCACCCTGACTTCGAGCGTGTCACTGGGATAGGTGCCGCTGTAGTAGCGCAGGCTCGGTTCAATGACTGTCTGGTTGTCCCACAAGGCTGTCGGGCGGTCACGCCACATATCGCCCGGCGCCGGCCAGCCTTCGGATTCTTCGGTGCGATAAACAGTAAGCTGCCAGCTGTCCATGAACAAATCACCTGCCGCATAGTGCGGTTCATCACCGGCGAAATACACTCCCCGCAATTTATAACATTCGGCAAACGCGCGGCTTCCGATTTCGAATACATTTCTCCCAATCGACACCTGTTCCAAATTGGCACAGCCGGCGAAGGCTTCATGGTCAATATACTCGACACTGTCCGGAATATGTACGGCCAGCAATTCGGTGCAGTTCCGGAAGGCGTCGACCTCAATTCTGATTACACTGTCGGGAATGGTCAGCTCCTCCAGCTGGTTGTTGCCGAATGTGTGATTTCCTATACTGGTCACATTTTCCGGCAGGGTTATTTGGGTTAATTCATTAGCATAAAACACATAATCACCCAAATCGGTTATGCCTGTCCCTATTGTTATCTCTTGCAACTGATTGGCCCTGAAAGCATTGCTACCTATGCTGATGACGCTATGGGGGATATCTATTTCATTTAAATTGTTATAACTAAAAGCATCATTGCCAATTACTTCTACATTGCTGCCCATGGTTACCTCTGTAAGCGTTAAGCCGTTACTTCTAAATGCCCCCTCACCTATAGTAATTACACCATCGGGAATACTAACCCGGGCCAGCCGGTTGTCATGGAAAGCATAATCCCCTATAAGAGTTATGCTTTCGGGAATCTCTACGCTTTCTATATCCAGGTCATAAAATACTCCACTGCCCCATTCCCCATGGGCTATACTGGTCACGGGGTAACCTTCCAGCTGGTGAGGAATGATAACATCTTCAGGTCCATCCTCACTGTAACCCGTGATTTCTACTTCATTTTCGTCAGTTATAATATAATCAAAATATTCACTAGACGAGGGGTCATCTGCATAAACCTGAGTGCTTAGGGCAAATAGTAATAATAAGCAGGCCGTGCAAAACATCATAGTTAGTGATATGGTTAGTGATGCCCCTGTTTTTTCTGACCTTATTCTTAACATGCTCAATCCTCCTCTCAAAATCAAAAGATGTCATGCTAACCTAAAATGTCTTCAAACTTCTGTTGTTACCTCTATCAGGCTTCATTTTACCAGACTCCATTGCCAGGCCTCTATGGGAAGTCAACTTCCA
>PUKW01000218.1 GCA_003550665.1 Paracoccaceae bacterium
CTGCCGCCGGGCACGGGCGACACGCAGCTGACCCTGGCGCAGAGCTTTCCGATGTCGGGTGCGGTCGTCGTGACGACGCCGCAGAATGTCAGCCTCAAGATCACCCGCCGCGGCATCCGCATGTTCGAGGAGGTCAAGATCCCGATCCTCGGCGTCGTCGAGAACATGTCGAGCTTCGCCTGCCCGAGCTGCGGCACCATCACCGAGGTGTTCAGCAAGGGCGGCGGCAAGCGGCTCGCGGAGGATATGGGGCTGCCCTGGCTCGGGGCGATCCCGCTCGATCCGGCCGTGGTCGAGTCGGGCGATTCGGGCGCGCCGCTGATCCGGTCGCATCCGGCCTCGGCGACGGCGCGCGCGTATGGCGGGCTCGCCGATGCGCTGGACGGGGTCGCGAGGAGCGGCGGCGGCCTGCCCGTGCCGTTCGAGTGGGACTGGGCGAGCGGCTCCGGCGCGCCGGGCACCGGTGCCGGTGCGGGGGCCGACACGCCGGTCTTGATGACGCGGGCCGACGCGCGCACGCTGCGCATCGCATGGGGCGACGGGCAGGAGCAGGACATCGATGTGCGCGATCTGCGCCTTGCCTGCGCCTGCGCGGGCTGCCGCGACGAGGACACCGGCGCGCCGCTTCTCGATCCGGCGCGGGTGCCGCTCGACGTGGCGCCGGTGACGATCTGGAGCGTGGGCAATTACGGCATCGGCGTGGCCTTCAGCGACGGGCACGGCACCGGGATCTATCCCTATGCCAAGCTGCGCGCGCTCGCGGCGGCGGAGGCCGAGGATGTCTGAACCGCTGCGCATCCGCGCCGAGTCCAGCGCCGCGGATCCCGACAGCATGCGCTTTCGACTCGACGCGGCGGTGCAGGACGCAGCCCCGGTCGCATTCGAGAGCGCCGAAGAGGCCGGGGACGCCCCGCTCGCCGCCGCGCTGTTCGGGATCAGCGGGGTGCGTGCGGTGCATGTCGCCGGCAATGTCGTCACGGTCATCAAGGACGGCGCTGCGCAATGGGCCGAGCTCAAGCGCCCGATCGGCGCCGCGATCCGCAGCGTGCTCCAGACCGAGACCGCGCCGCTCGGACATGGCGTGCCGGATTCGGACGGTGACGCAGCGCTTCGACGCGCGGTGCAAAAGGTGCTCGACGCCGAGGCAAACCCGGCCATCGCGCGCCATGGCGGCCATGTCGGCGTGCGGGACGTGGAGGGCGGCGTGGTCCGGATCGAGATGTCGGGCGGCTGCCAGGGCTGCGCGGCCTCGGCGGCGACGCTGCGCGACGGGGTCGAGCGCATCCTGCGCCGCACCCTGCCCGAGATCCGCGAGATCGTCGATGTCACCGACCACGCCTCGGGGACCAATCCCTATTTCAGCCGCGCACCGCAGGGGGCGAGCCCGCTTGCACGACCCCTGCCCCCCGACGCCATCACGCATGAGGACGGGCGCTACATGGTCTCGCCCGATTTTCTCGCCGCGCGGCTCGGGCTCGACAGCGACACCCTGCGCGCCGAGATCCGTGCCGGGCGCGTCCTGTCACGCGAGGAGCGCGGCGAAGGCGCGGATGCGGGCAAGGTCCGGCTGACGGCGCGCCATGGCGGGCGCGCATGGGCGGCCGAGATCGCCCCGGACGGCACCGCCATCGAGGTGCCGCCGCCGCGCGCCTGAGCCTCAGGGCAGCGGCGTCGCGCGCAGCGCGCGCAGCATGTCGATGAAGCCGGCGACCTGGTGATCGGCAATGGCAGCACCCTTATCGGCGCTCGCAAGCGTCGCGTTGCCCACCACCCCGTCGGGGTTGAGATCGGGCGCGACCCATCCCATCGCCACCGGCCCGATGGGCGGTATCGCCGCCTCCTCGGCGCTGGAGCGAAAATCCTTCGCGGCGGCCATGTCCACGAGCTCGGGCCGGAAGGCGAGCATCAGCGACGTCTCCACGTCGCCGCCATGGATGCCGTAGGCGCGCTCATGGTCGCTCACCAGCCCCTCGGGCACGCCGAACGCGCCCCACTGGCACTTGACCGCCCGCATCCCGGCCTGCACGCGCAGCTCGCGCGACAGGATCGAGACGAGATCGAGATTGCCGCCATGGCTGTTGATAAGTGCAACCTTGCGCACCCCGGCCCGCGCGATCGACAGCCCGATCTCCACCCAAGCGCGCAGCGCCGTCTCCGCCGTGAGCGTCAGCGTGCCGGCGGCGTGCAGATGCTCGTTGGACTTGCCCACCGCCTGCACGGGCAGGATGCGGATATCGAGATCCGCGGGGCAGGCCGCGCGCAGCCGCGCCAGCATCCCCTCCATGATCATCATGTCCACCCCCACGGGCAGGTGTGGACCGTGCTGCTCGATGGCGGCGGTGGGCAGGATGGCGAGGGTGCGCTCGGGATCGATGGCGGCGTATTCATGGGCGCGGTACTCGGCCCAGTCGCGGCGGGTCATGCGCGTTGCTCCTTAATCAGGACGGCGAGGGGATCGGGCAGCCCGCCGCCGCGCACGAGCCGGTCGGTGGCGCGGGCGACGCGGGCGAGATGGCGCGCGCGGCTTTCGGGCGTCGAGCTGTCCATCAGGTAATGCGCGGCGTAGGCCGTGCGGGCGCGGCGCGCGCACAGGATACGCAGGCCGCGCAGGATCGTGCGCTTGCCCGGCGCGCCGATCAGCATCGTGAGCCAGCGGCTCGC
>PUKW01000026.1 GCA_003550665.1 Paracoccaceae bacterium
CCTCGCGATGATCGCGGTGCTGGTCATCGCCTGCCCCTGCGCGCTGGGTCTGGCCACGCCCACGGCGCTGATGGTGGGCTCGGGGATGGGGGCCGAGCGCGGCGTGCTGATCCGCTCGGGCGAGGCGATCCAGAGCCTGAAGGACATCAAGGTCGTCGTGCTCGACAAGACCGGCACGATCACGAAGGGCAAGCCCGCGCTCACCGATGTCGCCGCGACGGAGGGTTTCGCGGAGGATGCGGTGCTGCGAGCCGCCGCGGCGGTCGAGGCGGGATCCGAGCATCCGCTTGCGCAGGCCATCGTGACCGGTGCGCGCGAGCGCGGGCTCGATGTGCCCGAGGTCACGCAGTTCAAAGCTCTCACCGCACGCGGTGTGCAGGGCCATCTCGACGGCGAGACGGTGCGCGTGGGCAGCCGGCGGCTGCTGGACGAGGCCGGGATATCGCTCGGTGATCTCGACGCGCGGCTCACGGAGCTGGAAACCGAGGGCAAGACCGCGATGCTGGTCGCGATCGGGGAGCGGGCCGCGGGGCTGGTGGCAGTCGCCGACACCATCAAGGACGACTCGAAGGCCGCCATCGCCGAGATGCGCCGCCTCGGCATCCATGTGGTGATGGTCACCGGCGACAATGAGCGCACCGCCAGGCATGTCGCCGCGCAGGTCGGGCTCGACGAGGTCATGGCCGGGGTGCTGCCCGAGGGCAAGGTCGCGGCGATCCGCGATCTGCAGGACCGCTTCGACGACAGGGTCGCCATGGTCGGCGACGGCATCAACGACGCCCCCGCGCTCAAGCAGGCCAATGTCGGTATTGCCATCGGGGCGGGCGCCGATGTGGCGATCGAGGCGGCCGATGTGACGCTGGTCACCGGCGAGCTTACCCGCGTGGTCGAGGCGATCCGGCTGTCGAAGGCCACGTTCCGCAAGATCGTCGAGAACCTGTTCTGGGCGTGGTTCTACAACCTCGCCGCCATCCCCATCGCCGCCATCGGCCTGTTGCACCCGATGATCGGCGTGATCGCCATGACCGCGAGCTCGCTGTCCGTGATCGGCAATTCGCTCCTGCTCAAGCGCACGAAGCTGGGGGTCGGAACGCGATGACCGGGCACTGCCGCGAGGCCGCTGATGCACCCCCACCTGCACCGGGGGCATCGCGACCACCACCAAGCAAGGGAGGAGACGATGACCGATGACGCCCCTGAACCCGGCGCCCCGGTGCTGCATTCTGCAAGATCAACCCCGACGACAAGGAGACTGACCATGACAACCCTTACCTCGAGATCCGCGTTTCTCACCGGCGTGCTGCTGATCGCCAGCTCCGGCTTCGCAATCGCGCAGGAGGATACGGAGGATCACGACGCCCATCATCCCGAGACCGACGAGCAGACGGCGCCCGCGGAGATGTCCGACATGATGGAGATGATGACGCCCGAGCTGATGCAGATGATGATGCGCATGATGCGCGAGGGCGGCATGGGCGCCATGATGGAGGGCCGCGCGATGGGTGACGGGCCCATGGGCGGCATGCGCGACGCCCCCGAAGGCGGCGGCATGATGGGCCGCATGCCGCGCGGCCCGATGAGCGAGGGCATGACCGGCCCGATGACGGACGGCGCGCCGATGGGCATGATGCGTGGCGGCATGATGCGCGGCCACCCCGACAGCATGCGCGGGCACGGGATCGGCCCCGGCGCGCTCTACGGCATCCCCCGCGACGTCACCGAAATGACCCCCGCGCGCGTCGAGACGCATCTGTCGGAGCTGCTGGAGCGGCATGACAACCCGCGGCTCGAACTCGGCGAGATCTCCGAGGCCGAGGATGGCAGCATCATCGCCGAGATCGTCACAGTCGACGGATCGCTGGTGCAGCGGCTTGCCTTCAACCGCTACCCGGGCGTCGTCCGGCAGATCGACTGAAACACCGCCGGCTGACCGGCGGCGATGCGCCGCCGGCGGCCTCGGATGCCTGTAAGGAGAAGATTATGATGGATGGCCGGGGAATGATGGACGGATGGGGAATGATGAGCGGATGGGGAATGGCGGTGCACGGGATAGGGGCGATCCTGGTCCTCACGCTGCTGATCCTCGCGATCGCGGCGCTGATCAAATACCTGGTGAAGTGACCGGCGCGGTCTCTGGCGCATCTGCGTGGCGGGGCCGTCACTACCGCTTCCGCGGGTCTGTCCGACCGAGGGAGATGATCGGTGAGCGGTGACACATTGCGCGTGTCGGCTCGCCGGGCGCCTGCGGGATACCCGCGACAATGAAAAGGCCCCGGCGGTGCGCGCCGGGGCCTGCACCTGAACCTGGTCCGTAGATCAGCCGGGGCTGATACCCTCGGGCAGTTCGAACGGGATACCCTCGGGCGGCTCGAAGTTTTCCGGGATCTCGCCGGTGAGCCCCTCGAGGAACGCCGTGATCTCGTCGAGCAGCTCGTCCTCCAGATCGCGGCCGAGCTGGACGCGCGCCATGACCTCGTTCGCGCGGCGCAGATCCTCGACGGAACCATCATGGAAATAGGGGTAGGTGTTCGCGATATTGCGCAGGATCGGAACCCGGAAGTAGAAGCGATCCTCCTCCTCGCCGGTCACCTGCATCAGCCCGGAATGGATCTCGGCCGAGCCGGTATGCTCCCAGTAGGCCTCGGTGATGCCGAAGGGCTGAAGCATCTCGCCGCCAAAGAGCGGCCCGGCATGGCAGCCCGCGCAGCCGACCTCGATATAGGCCTCAAGACCGCGCATCTGCTCCTCGCTCAGCGCGTCGTCCTCGCCTTGCAGCCACGCGTCATAGGGCGCGGTCGTGCGCAGCGTGGACTGGTAGACCTCGAGCGCCAGCCCGTAATTCTCAGGGGTGACCGGGTCATCCTGATCGGGAAAGGCGGCCGCGAAGCGCTCGTCGTAGCCGTGTTCCGCAAGAACGGGCAGGATGTCCTCCTGGCTGTCGAAGCCCATGGAGCCGGTGATCGAGCCCATCGCCTGGGCCTTGCCGGATTCGCGATCCGCGAGCCAGCGCAGCCCCGGCGTGTCCATCGCGTGGAACACCGTCTGCGATTGCAGCGTCTCCCCGCCGCGGGCGTTGATCGAACGGACCCGCGAGTCCGAGCCCCAGTTCTCGCGATAATGGCAGCTCGCGCAGGCGACCTCGCCATTGCTCGAAAGCCGCATGTCCCAAAACAGCGCCTGGCCGAGCTGCGCCACGGGATCCTCGATGTCCTCGGGATCGATGGCCTCGACCGTCCCGAACAGCGAATCCGCTCGCTCACGCAGCTCATCGACATCACTTGCGAGGACCGGCCCCGCGATGGGCAGCATCAACGCTGCGACGGCAGAAACGGCGACAATCCTCGACATGATAGACCTCTCCCAGCACTTCTTCTCAGCGGCATCACGCCAGCGTGAGCGTAAAATTGACCTGTGTCAAATCAACGCAGGCCTTGGAGCAACTGCGAGCAGAGTTTGCGCAGACTCGGCGATCTTCCGGCAGGCCCTGTAGCGATGACAATGCGTGGGCACGGCCGCTGCGCCGGGCCCGCGCCACCCCACAACCGAGGCGCGCGTGGTCGGGCCGGTACTCGGTGCCGAAGCTTGAGTGTCCGACAGCCGCAAGACCTGCGGACTGACCAGGACATCGATCCGGTCCCCTGTCACGGGCCTTGCCAGGGTCGCCAGCTGGTTGGTTGTCGCGAAAGCATGGACCGCCACGTTCGCGCATCGCGCCGGGGCCCTCGCGTCGCAATCGGCATCTGGCCGTCACCGCAACGCCGCCCGTGGCTGCAGGGGCCGCTGCAGGGTTTCGAAATGATCAATGAATGGGGTGCGGTTGCGATCGTGAATGCCAAGGGCCGCGGCCGCGCGCGGCTGCATCGATGATGCGCCGTCCGCTGCCGCTGACTGTTCAGGCTGCGTCAATCGCCGCTCACGACCGGACAGCTCTCGTCAGCGGCCCAATCGGCGAAACTCAGGTAGTAGACGCGCACATCCTTCGCGCCCGCGACAACCGCGGCGAGCGCAGCCAGGGCCGCGCGTCCCCCTCCGTTGCAATGACTGACGATCGGTCTCGACCCGTCCAGTCCGGATGCGGCGATGAGATCCGCGATTTCCCCGGCGCCCTTGAGATGCGTGCCGTCCAGCAGCGCCGCGTGGGACAGGTGCGCCGCCCCCGGCAGATGCCCGCCCCGCGCGTTGCCCTTGAGGTCGTCGCCGCGAAACTCCCCGGCCGTGCGCGCGTCGAAAACCTGGACGGCGTCGAGGTCGGTTTTCAGCTCGGCCCGGTCCGTCAGCCCGACCGGCCCCGCGCCCGGCGCGAGCTGCGGCGGCGCGGTCGCGGACGGCGCCTCCTGCGGCGCTTCGCGCAGCGCTGGTCGCCCCCCGTCCAGCACGGCCACGGGCAGCCCGAAATACTGCAGGATGAACCAGACCCGCGCCGCCTCCGTCATCCGCCCGTCATCGACCACGACGGTCAGGGCGTCCGGGCCGACGCCGAGCTTGCGGATTTCGTCTTGCCAGAAATCCAGGTCATCGAAGCGCGACCGGCTGTCCTGCGCGCGCGATATCCACTCTTCGATCGGGACCGCGGTCAGCCCGAGGGGGCGTTCGTCACCCGCGGGCACGTAAAGCACCCGGATGGGACCGAGACGATCGAGATCCTCGGCTGACACGACGGGGGGCTGGGGCGGATCGATCTGCATGAGCTCCGGGTCTCCGATGCCAGGACGTGGATTTGCGGCTTCGCGATATACGATCGCATGCCGATTTGGAACAGCTTCGCTGGCGCCCGACGCGCCGGGGGCGACAGCCCGGTGCCGCTCATCGACAACGAGGAGATCGCACGCATATCGCGGGCCGTCGCTCGCAACCATCCGGCGCATCTGGTAGCTGCATCGGAAGGGATCACCAGCGGGATCGGGCATGCGCGTGCAGCCACACATGGAGCCGAGACAGATCTCCCGTGGGATCCTGACGATCTGCGGGGGCGTGGCGTTTCTCGTGCTGAACGACGCCATCGCCAAGCTTCTCACGGATCGCTA
Source organism: Paracoccaceae bacterium (assembly GCA_003550665.1). Lineage (GTDB taxonomy): Bacteria > Pseudomonadota > Alphaproteobacteria > Rhodobacterales > Rhodobacteraceae > Alkalilacustris. The sequence continues at coordinate 5,025 of PUKW01000026.1, forward strand.
CGACCCGATCCAGATCATCTTCCTGCGCAATCTGATCGCGGTCCCGATGATCGTTGCGGCGGTGATCGTCCTGCGGGGGTCGCACGCGCTGCGAACGCGGCATCCGGGGCTGCACGCATTGCGCGGATTGCTGATCCTGCTCGGCGCCTATCTCTACTTCACCAGCCTTCGCTTTCTGCCGCTCGCGGAGGCGACGGCGCTGATCTTCTCGGCCCCGATCTTCATCACCGCGCTGTCGGTCCCGCTGCTCGGCGAGGCGGTCGGCTGGCGGCGCTGGGGTGCGGTGCTCCTCGGCTTCATCGGGGTCGTGATCGTGGTGCAGCCGGGTGCTGCCGGGTTCCAGCTGGCGGCGCTGCTGCCTGTGGCGGCGGCGGTGCTCTATTCGCTTTTCATGATCAGTGCGCGGTGGGTCGGTCCGACCGAGGGGCTCTGGACGATGATGCTGTTCGTGATGCTGTTTCCGATGCTCTATGCGGCGCCCTTCGCGCTATGGGCGTGGGTGCCGGTGCAGGCGCAGGATCTCTGGCTCTTCGTCGCCATCGCGATCTTCGGAAGCCTCGGGATCACGCTGATTGGACAGGCGTTCCGGCTGGCCCCGGCGGCGGTGGTCGCGCCCTTCGATTACACGGCGCTCGTCTGGGCGACGGCGCTCGGCTGGCTCATCTGGGGCGATCTGCTGGAATTCTGGACCATCGTCGGCGCGCTGATCATCGTGGCGAGCGGGATCATCATCGTCCTGCGGGAGGCGGCCCAGCCACGGTGATCCGCCGGTCGCACCGCGACAGCCGGGCACCATGACCCTCGCCCTCGCGCGAATCGCGCACCGGCCGCTGGCAAGGCCGCAGCCCCAAGCCTCTTTCGCAAGAGTGCGAACCCATCTCGCGCGCTTCGCGAGTGCGATTTCAAGAGGTCTGAGGGCGGTGCGGACATGCAGATGAACGCGCCGCGCTCCCGGCCCGTATCACGGCGCGAACTGCGCGGTGACTGCTCCGAGGCCGTCGATCCGCCCCTGCGCCGTGTCACCGCGCTCGACGAAGGGCAGGCCGTTGAGCGAGCCGGTGATGACCACCTGGCCCGGCTGCAATCCGCCGCAATGATCCCCGAGACGCTCCACGAACCGGCTCACGGTCTCAATCGGATCGCCGCCGGGGATCTGCGCGGGCCCGTCGAGCAGCACCGTGTCGCCGAAGACGAGCCGCGCGGTCAGCGCCGTGAGGTCGAACCCCGACCAGTCCTCGATCGGCGCGCCGAGCACGAGCCCGCCATTGCTCTGATTGTCGGCGAGCCGCAGGCGCGGGTCCGCCGCCTCGCGATCGTCGAAGCGCGACTCCACGATCTCGATCGCGGGCACCAGCGCGAAGCACGACCGCACCGCGGCGCGCAATTCGGCGCCCTGCGTCGCCGCAAGCGCGCGCCGCAGCAGAAACCCGACCTCCAGCTCGATCCCGATCCGCCGCGACGGCCCTGGACCGATCTGCGCAGGGGAGGGATGAATATCCGCCGCGAAGATCGGCGCGATGATCTGCGCGGCGCCGGGCTTAATCGCGGTCTTGAAGCCGCCGACCGGACCGATCGCGCGCGCGACCTGCGCCTGAACGTCGTAGGCATCGGCATCGGTCTCGAGCCGCGGCAGCGCGTCATTGACGGCGACGGCGACACCGCCGCGGCGGGCGGTGACGAGCTGCTGCGCCAGTTGCGCGCTCTGTTGTGGTGTCATCTCGCCCTCTTTGCTTGGATAAACGGCGGCGGGTTCAGCCGAGCCGGGGCAGCGAAGTCATACTTGCGCCTCGCCCGCCCCGAAAGCGGCGTCACGCCGAGCGGATCGGCACTTCCGTTGGGCCGGCGCGCGAACAGATCCGTCGCAGGGGTCATTTCGGGCGTAGCCCTGCCCGGACGTATCCGTGCCATGGCGACTCGCTCTTGTGCAGATGGTTTGCCGCAACCGTAGCGCATGCACATGGCCGGAGGAAGGCGCTGTCGCCGTATCGTTTCAGGACGGGGCATCGGGATCTCCGTGCCGGTGACGGACGAGCAGGGTCGTGCGCCCCGGTTTCGCCCCGGTTCCTGTCGGATCAGCCTCTCAGGCGCGCGGCGGGGGCCGTGTCGAGCGGCGCACCACGAGTTCGACAGGCAGCGTCACATGGCCCTTGGGTTCCGGGTTGCGCAACAGGTCGAGCATGTGGCGCGCTGAGCGTGCGCCGATCTCGGCCGAGGGGACCTCGACCGTCGTGAGCGACGGCGCCACATGGGCGCTGAATTCGAGATTGTCGATCCCGGCGAAGGAGATGTCGTCGGGGACGACCAGGCCGCGGCCCTGCGCCTCGATCGCGGCGCCGATCGCGAGGAGGTCGACCGCGCCGATGATGGCCGTGGGCCGCTCCGACAGCTCGAGCAGCGTCGCACAGCCGAGGCGCCCGCTCCCGACGCTCAGCGCCTGCTCGCTGACATGGGCGCCGGGCAGGGCGAAGCCCGCCTCCGACAGCGCGTTGCGGATGCCGCGCAGCCGCCCGCGCTGGCGGTCGTTGTGGCGCTGATGACCGGTGATCACGCCGATCCGGCTATGGCCGAGGTCGATCAGGTGTCGCGCGATGAGCCAGCCGGCATGGACGTTGTCGATGCCCACGCAATCGAACCTGTCCACCCCGCACCACATCTGCACGAGCGGAATCCCCGCCGCTTCGACGCTGTCCCATGTGGCGCGCAGGCGCTCGCCGCCAACCACGATCAGCCCGTCCACCCCGTGCGAGACCAGCTCGCCGATCGCGACCGACTCCGCGAGCGGGTCGTATTCGTGCGAGGCGACGAGCAGCTGGTAGCCCTCTTCGTAGAGTGTGCGCTGGATCTCCTGCAGCGCCTCTGCGAAGATCGCGCTGTTGAGCGTGGGCACCGCGACGCCCACGGTTCGCGAGCGGCCCGAGGCGAGGGCGCTGGCCTTGCGGTTGGGTCGGTATCCGAGCTCGCGCGCCGCCTCGTGGACCCGCTTGAGTGTCTCGGCCTGCAGCATCTTAGGCTGGCTGAGCGCGCGCGACACGGTGGCCAGCGAGACCCCCGCCCTGGCGGCAACTTCGGCGAGTCCCGGTTTTCGCGATCGCGGCACGGCAGCCTTCCACTGCAAATTTGCAAGCCAGTGATACCGCTTTCAAGCCCACGATGCAAGTCCGCACAGCTCCGCACGCGGGGGTTCGATCGCCATGCGATGCCGGCGCCAGGGTGATTCGAATTCGTCGGGTCCGAGGCGGGGTCGCGGTGGCGCGACAGTTTGCTCGGCAGGGGGCGGCACGCACGATCGCGCGCTGCGGGCGATACCTGCCTTTCAATACGAGAATATTCCTAGTAGACGGAAAATAAATATAAAAATATGCCCGTTGGCATCGGGCTTGCGACATTAACCGACACTATCGCGGTCCGCGAGCGATTGCGCCCCGTGCGCAGGGCCGGGGTCCTCGCGCCGCGCCCTAGGGCGCGGCGGGCAGCTCCTGCGCCCGCGTGATTGCGCGGCGGCGCCCGCGCAAGGATGCCGCGGCCGGGCCTTCAGCGCCGGTTGGCATTGAAGGCGGCGACGACGTCATGAAAGTTTTTTCTTGACCCGGTGCAAAATTATTGCAAGCGTTTGCAAAGCAGGAATGGGAGGTCTTCTTGCGACAGCGCACGCTCATAGGGGTGGTGACGATCGCGGCGCTCATCGCGCTGTGGTTCCTTGCCACCACGGTGCTCGAGCTCGTCTCGCCGGGGCGCTTTCCGTCGCCGCCCGATACCATTGCCGCGCTTTGGCATGTCATGCTGGGCGGCTACGGTGGCGGCACCCTCATCGAGCACGTCTATTTCTCGCTGCGCCTCGTCGCGCTCGGCTTCATCGTGGCGATCGTCACGGGGGTGCCGCTCGGCCTGCTGATGGGCTGGAGCCGGCGCGCCGAGGCGCTGATCAATCCGATCTTCCTGATCATCCGCCCGATCCCGCCGCTGGCGTGGATCCCGCTCGCGATCCTGTGGCTCGGGCTCGGGGACGGGGCGAAGATCCTCGTGATCTGGTTCGCGGCCTTCGTGCCCTCGGTGATCAATTCCTATGCCGGGGTGCGCAACATCGACCGGCCGACCCTCGAGGCGGCGGCGATGCTCGGCATGCCGCGTTTTCGCTTCGTCACCGAGGTGCTGTTGCCCGGCGCGAGCCCGATGATCTTCACCGGGCTGCGACTGTCGCTGCAGGCGTCCTGGACGACGCTGGTGGCGGCGGAACTCGTGGGCGCGTTCTACGGCCTCGGCCGGGTGCTCAATGTCGCGCAGCAGGATCTCTATCCGGGCATGATCCTGGTCGGGATGATCGCCGTGGCGATCCTGGGCTGGGGGACAACGCGACTGCTCGGGCTGGTTGAAACCCGCGCGCTCGCCTGGAACCAGGCCGCTCTCGCAGCGAAAGGGTGATCGACATGCCACGTTCGCTTTCCCCCGGACAATCCGCCCTTCTGGGTCTGATCGGATTCGCGGCGTTCATCGGGTTCTGGTACGGGCTGACCGCGGCGGGGATCATGACGCGCCAGTTCCTGCCGCCGCCATGGGAGGTGCTCGAGCGCTTCGTCCATCTTTTGAACACGCGCTTTGCGGGTGCGACGCTGCTGCAGCATCTCGCCGCGAGCTTCGAGCGCTTTGCCTACGGCTTCATCCTCGCGGCGGTGATCGGCATTCCGCTGGGGCTGCTGATGGGCTGGTACCGGCTGCTCGACCAGATCGTCACGCCGATCTTCGACGGGCTGCGCTTCATCGCGCCGATCGCCTGGGTGCCCTTCGCCGCGCTGTGGTTCGGCACCGGGATCGGCGGGCCGATCATGATCATCTTCGCCGGGGCCTTCCCGCCCTGCCTCATCAACGCCTATCGCGGCGCCAAGTTCGTCGAGCCGCGGCTCATCGAGGCGGCGCAGATGCTGGGCACGCCGGGGCGCCGGGTGGTCAGCGAGGTGCTGCTGCCGGCCTCGGTGCCGTCGATCATCTCGGGGCTGCGGGTGTCGGCGGGGCTCGGCTGGCAGTCGCTGGTGGGTGCGGAGCTGATCGTGGCCTCGGCCGGGGTCGGCTACCTGATGGTGCAGGGGCAGGCCAACATGTCCACGGAAACGGTGATGAGCGGCATGATCGCGATCGGGATCGTGGGGCTGCTGCTCGATATGGCCCTGCGCGCGACCGAGCGGGCGATCCTGCGCCGCCGCGGCCTCGAGACCTAGGAGGAGAGAATGGGACGCATCAGCTTCGACGATGTAGGGCGCGTCTTCGGACCCTCGAACAAGGGCGTGGTCGCGCTGCAGGACATCAATCTGGGTGTCGAGGACCGCGAATTCGTCGCCATTGTCGGCCCGTCGGGCTGCGGCAAGACGACCTGCCTGCGCCTCGTTGCGGGGTTCGACTTTCCGAGCTCGGGCACGGTGTCGGTGGACGGCAAGACGGTGCGCAGCCCGGGCCCGGAGCGTGCGGTGGTGTTCCAGCAATTCGCGCTGTTTCCGTGGAAGACAGTCTATGACAACATCGAGATCGGGTTGCGCAACCAGGGCGTTGCGCGCGAGCAGCGGCGCGAGCGCATCGGCGCCATCCTCGATCTGATGGGGTTGCAGAGCTACGCCGAGTCCTTCCCCCACCAGCTTTCGGGCGGGATGCAGCAGCGCGTCGCGATCGCGCGGGCCTACGTGCTCGACCCCGACGTGCTGCTGATGGACGAACCCTTCGGCGCGCTCGACGCGCAGACGCGCGTGGTGATGCAGGAGGAGCTCGTCCGGCTTGCGCGCAAGAACCCGCGCACCGTGCTGTTCATCACCCATGCCGTCGAGGAGGCCGTTTATCTCGCCGACCGGGTCGCGATCATGACGCGCGCGCCGGGGCGCATCAAGGAGATCATGGACGTCGCCTCGGTGCGCAAGGCCGAGAACTGGGACTCCTATGAGCGCATCGAAGAGGTGATGGACCTCGAGAGCTTCGTGCACATGCGCACCCATATCTGGCGCAGCCTGCGCGAGGAGAAGGCGGCACAGCCGGCCGAATAGCCGCCGGGCTGACAGGAGAACGCCCGCTGGGACTGCAACGACCCCGAAAACAGGAGGAGGTAGACATGAAAACCCTTATCAGGAGCGCAAGCGTCGGCGCCATTCTGGCCGGAACCACGGCTGGCATGGCCCAGGCTGACGACCTCACGCCGATCAATATCAGCTATCAGCCCGCGCTCTACTGGGCGCTGCCCTATCACATCGCGACCGAGATGGGCTGGTGGGCCGAGGTCGGGCTCGACCCGTCCTTCACCACCTTCCCCGCCGGCGCGCCGCAGATCGCCGCCGCGGCGGCGGGCGACTGGGATGTGGGCGGCACCGGCTCGGTGCCCGCCGTGCTCGGCGCGGAGCGCTACGGCATCAAGACCATCGGCATCACCAATGACGAGAGCGCGGGCAACGCGCTGATGGCGCATAACGACGTCATCGAGGGGCTGCGCGACGACCCGTCGAGCATCGCCGGCGAGAGCATCCTGCTGACCACCAACTCCACCGGCGAATACGCCGTGCGCGCCTGCCTCGAGATGTGGGGCGTGGACAGCGACGAGGTCGAGTTCGTCAACCTCAACCAGTCGCAGATCATCTCCGCCATCAGCGCGCGCCAGGGCGACATCGCCGGGGTCTGGGCGCCCAACACCTACACCCTGCAGGAGCGCGCCGACAGCGACTACCTGTGCACCGGCGCCGATGCGGGCGCGATCGTGCCGGGCGCGCTCGTGGTGCGTCCCGACTACGCCGAGGAAAACCCCGAGCTCGTCGCACGCTACCTCGCGGTGTTCCTGCGCGGCGTGCACTGGGCGCGCGAGAACATGGACGAGGCCAAGGAGATGCTCGTCGAGTTCTATGACGAGGGCGGGGTCGAGATCTCGGACGCCGCGGTCGATCAGGAATTCGATCTGCGCCCGACCTTCACGCTCGAGGAGCAGCTCGACATTCTCGCGCGCGAGAACGGCATGAGCGATGTCGATGAGTGGCTCGCGGAGATCGCCGAGTTCATGGTCTCCGTCGGCACCATGGAGGAGGCGCCGGATACCGCGGACTTCGTCGATGCGACCTACATGCAGATGGTCGCCGATGACGAGGAACTCGCCGCGTTCGCGACCCTGTCGGACTGACGCTAGCACGCGCCGCCGCGCCCGGGCGCGGCGGCGCCCCATCCACAGAGGGCATGACATGACGATCACCCACCTCAAGAAAGCATCGCGCACCCCCGAAACCGAGACCGACCAGGCGCGCGCCGTGGTCACGGAGATGCTCGGGCGCATCGAGGCCGAGGGCGAGGAGGCGGTTCGTCATTA
>PUKW01000314.1 GCA_003550665.1 Paracoccaceae bacterium
AGCCCTGGCCATCCCAGTGGAGCAGCTTCACCCGGTCGCCCTTGCGACCGCGAAACACAAACACCGCTCCGCTCGCTGGCCTCTGCCGCAGCTGATCCTGCGTCAGCGCCGCGAGGCCCGCTATCCCCTTGCGCATATCCGTCACACCACAGGCCAGGTAGACCCGCACCCCGGTTCCCGGCCCGATCATGCCGTCTCCAGAAGCCGCACCAGCCGCGAGAGCGCGGCATCCCCGAGCCCACCTGAACACCGAAGCTCCCGGCCGTTGCGCAGCACGATCGTGATCTGCGGCATCTCACTGTCACTGGGACGCGCCGCCGGCGCACACCCTTGCGCCGTGTCCATCTCCACCGGGAGAAACACCGGTGCGTCCGCCACAGGCCAAAGCCCCTTGCGCCGCATCTCCCGACGCCACTGGTAGATGTGCTGGCGTGTCACATCATGACGCCGCGCGCCATCCGCCACCGTCCAGCCGTTCTCCCCTACCTCGCTCAAGATTGCCAGTTTCGCCTCGTCCGTCCAGCGACGCCGACGCTCGACACCCAGCAGAACCCCGTCTCGCATGATAGCCTCCATCGCATACGACGTCGGTAACGACGTCAGTAACGACGTAAACTACGCCAACCACCTCACCCCGGGCAGGCGGCCGAAACCGGGCGCTTACGGGCGAAACGTGCACTCGCAGGTTGATGTGGCGTTGATGTAGCCGATCGCCCATGCTCCGCCGATCATGATCGCAAGCGGCGCTGGCTGTGCTCATTTCCGATGGTCCTCCAGGCCGAGCTCGACCCACATCCAACCGAAATCATAGTCGGCGATCGGGTCATCCGGGCGCTGGGCGCTACGGTTCTCGAGGAGCTTCGGCCAGGGTCCAAGCATGGGCATGATGCACATCTTGGACGCCCCGAAGGGCATAGAGCTGCCGGCATATCTCTGTCATGTGGACCCCCTGCGGCGTGTTCTGCAACAGGATCGACATGGGGTCGCGTAGCATTCCCCAGCCCGCCACCAGTAGCATCACGCCGAAGGCGATGCTGTCCATCCCGCAAGAGACAAGTCGACCTCAAATGCGCATGTGTCCCTCGATCAGCTCGGCGCTCGCGGGCACGGCTGGACCGCTCTCGACGATTTCACCCGCCTTCATAACCGCGAAGCGGTCCGCGAGTTCAACAATGAACGGTATGTGCTGCTCGACGACGAGCAGCGCGGTGCCGCTCTCGCGCCGCATCCGGGCGAGGGCTTCGCCGAGGCGGTCAACCACGGAGGGTTGAAGCCCCTCGGCCACCTCGTCAAGGAGGAAGATGCGTGGCTCCATCAGGATTCCGCGCGCCACGATCAGCATCTTCTGTTCACCACCGGACAATGTTCCGGCCTTCTGGCGCAGCCGCTTGCCAAGCACCGGGAACCATTCGGCGATCCGTTCCAGCCCGGATTCGAAACCTGCATCGTTCGAAAGGCCGAGACGCAGATTGTCCCGCACCGACAGGTCTTGAAAGATCGCCTTCTCCTGCGGGGCGTAGGACAGCGCCATACCGGGGCGCGCATGCGGTGGCAGGCGCGTCACATCGACCCCCGCGACGCGCACCGCGCCGGTGCGCGCCGCGAGAAAGCCCATCGCGGTCTTGAGCAATGAGCTCTTGCCCATGCCGTTCTTGCCCACCAGCGCGACGATCTCCCCTGGGGCCACCGACAGCGACACGTCGCGCACCACGATAGTGCTGCCATAGCCGCTGGTGACGCCGTCGAGTTCCAGTGCGGCGGTCATTGGGTCACCTCCCCGGTTTTCTCGACCTGGTGGCCGCTGTAGATCTCGCGGACGAGCTGCGAATTGACGACCTCGTCGACCGAGCCATCGAGAGCCAGCTCGCCCTGATGCAGCACCACGATGCGCGAGGAGATCTGGCGAACGAAGTCGAGATCGTGCTCCACGATCAGCACGCAGAGGCGCTCGCGTTCGACGACGTCGGTGAGAATGTCGGCGAAGCGCTGACGCTCGGCGCGTGTCAGCCCCGCGGTGGGCTCGTCGAGCAGCACGAGCTCGGGCTCGAGCGCGAGGACCATGGCCAGCTCCAGCGCCTGCTTCAGGCCGTGGCTGAGATGGCGCGCCTCGTCCTCGAGCCGCGCGTCGAGGCCGGAACTCTCCACCACGCTGCGCGCCGCCGCCGGAAGGGCAAGCTCTGACGAAGTCGTCACCAGCGAGGGCTTGTCGCGCCCGGCCCGGGCGATGCGCAGGCAATCCGCGACGGTCAGCGTCTCGAAGACGGAGGCGGCCTGGAATTTGCGCCCCAGCCCGAGCCGGACGACACGATGGGGCGGCAGCTTGTCGGTCGCTGTGCCGCCGATGCGGATCGCACCAGAGCTCGCCTCGCGGCCGTCGGCGAGACAGCGGATCAGCGTCGTCTTGCCCGCGCCGTTGGGACCGACGAGGCTGACGAGCTCGCCGCGCCGGGCGGTCAGGCTTACACCGGAGAGAACGGTGAGCGCGCCGAAGCTCTTGGACACGTCGTTCGCCTCGAGCACGATGTCGTCAGTGCCCGCTTGCGCCACCTCGGCGCGCCCTGCGGCGGTGCGCAAGGTCACCGGCTCGGGCGCCGTGAAGGCCCATGGCGCCCAACGCCGCGCCGCGGCGCCGAGCAAGCCGAACAGCCCCGCCGGCATCGTGACGATCACCGCGACGAAGGCGATGCCGACGAGCAACTCCCACATGAACGGCAGAATGCTGGACAGATACGCACTCGCCAGCTCGATCGACAGCGCCCCGACGATCGCACCCACGAGCATCCCGCGTCCTCCCAGCGCAACCATCACCACCAGCTGCGTGCCGAAGATGAAGCCGGCATTCTCGGGCGCCGCGATACCACCGAAGGCTGCGTAGCCCGCCCCGGCCGCCGCCGCGACCGCCGCGCAGGCGACGAGCACGACGATGCGCAGCCGCGGGGTGTCGAGCCCGAGATAGGCGCAGCGCATTTCGTTGTCGCGTAGTGCGCGCAGGAGGCGCCCCGCATCGCTCGAGACGAGCACATGCGCAAGCCCCGCCACGGCGAGCGTCGCGATGCCGGCGATGCGAAACCAAGTGTCGGTCATGAAGGTGAAGGAAAAGTAGCCCACCACCCCGCTCGACGCGCCGGTAAAGTTGCCGCCCGAATAGATCAGCTGCACCAGCACGATCGGCAGCACGAGCGAGATGATCGTCGCATAGAGCGGCGTCGAGCCCGGATAGAAGGACAGCCAGCCCACCAGCGCCGCGACCAAGGCACCAAGCAGCATCGCGCCGCCGAAGGCCGCGATGGCCTGCCACGGCCCGAAGCCGAGTTCGCTGAAGGTGATGGCGAGGGTGTAGGCCCCGAGACCGAAGAACGCGCCCTGCCCGAAGGTCAGGTAACCACTGTAGCCCCACAGGATGTCCACCGTCACCGCGACGATGGCCACGAAGAAGGCGCGCACAAGGATGTTGACGGTATACGGGTCGAGCACCAGCGGCCCGACCAGAACGGCGGCGCCAAAGATCGCGAGGATCGCGGTGCGCTTGACGCCGCGCGGCGAAAGCACGGCCCGCATGGCGGCGGGCCGGGAGGTGTCGGCAAGATCAGGCACGGGCAAAACCCTCCGGGCGAAGACGCAAGGCGATGGCGGCGAAGACGGCAATGGTCAGACCGCCGAGAACCGAGCCGAGATAGGTGCTGATGATGGCCTGCATGCCGCCGAGCACTATGCAGGCCACCGCGAGCGCCGGAAGCGAGCCTCCCGACACCATGACCAGCATGAAGGCCCCGATCAGGTAGGGCAGCCCCATCAGCGGATCGACGCTCGTCAGCGGCGTCAGAAGCGAGCCGGCGAGCGCGGCGAGCGCGCAGCCGATCGCGAAGGTGATCAACCGCACTCGCGCCGAGTTGATGCCGAGCCCCTGAGCGAGCTGCTCGTTCATGATCACCGCGCGCGTCGACAGACCCAGCCGGGTGCCGTTAATCAGCGCTGTGAATCCGAGCCCCACCGCAATCGCGAGCAAGATGAGCACCATCCTGTAGAGCGAGTATTCCGTGCCGAGAACCGCCACGGTGCCCTGAATCGGCGGCGGCACGAACTGCACCCCGCGCCCGAAACCGAGCACCACCAGCTGGCCGAGGATCAACCCCAGCCCCCAGGTCGCCAGGATCGCGTCCAGCGGGCGCGCATAGAGCCGGCGCACGATCACCCATTCGGCGAGCGCCCCAAGGACGGCTCCGACCCCGAAGGCAAAGACCGGGCCCAGGATCGGCGGCAAGCCGATCTCGTGGGCGACGAAGGTCGCGTAGCCGCCCACGGTTATGAAGGCGGCATGAGCGAAATTGATGATCTTCATGACCCCGAACACGACCAGCAGCCCCGCCGAGGTGAGAAACAGGATCGCCGATGTGGTGATCATGTCGAGAAGGATATTGCCCATGGCAGGCCTCCGGCATCAGGGGAAAGCCGGCGGCGCATCGGGCGCCCCCGGCAGGGGATCAGAGATCCGGGCACTGCTCTCCGGGCGAGACCGCATCAAACTCGGTGACGAGCTCGACGCCACCACCCTCGACCACGCGGCCCAGATACATCGTCAGCGGCGCGTGGCGCTGATGATCCATCACGATCGTGCCGCGCGGGCCGTCCACCGACACCTCGGCGAGTGCCTCGATGATGCCGGCGGACTCGGTGCTGCCGGTGGCCTCGACGGCCGCCGCATAGGCGAGGATGCCCTCGTATTGCGGCACCGAAAGCTCGTTCGGGGTGCTCAGCTCGTCACCGAAATGCTCTTCCATCGCGGCGAGGAAGGCGGCGTTCTCGTCGCTCTCGATCCCGGTTATGTAGGAGGCCGAGATGTAGATACCCGCGGCGACGTCGCCCATGTCGCCCGCGGTGCCCTCGTCGACGGCGAGGTTGGCATAGGGGATGTTCACGCCGGAGTCGCGCAGCTGGCGCGTGAGCGTGACGTTGGGCGCACCGCCCGCCGTCGAGGTGATCACCGCATCCGCCTCGGAGCTGCGCAGGTTGGAGATGATGGGCGCCCAGTCGGTGCCGTCCATCGGCAGGTATTCCTCGCCCACTACCTCGCCGCCGGCGGCTTCGATGTATTCGCGGGTGAACTCGAGCATGCCGCGGCCGAAGGAATAGTCCGAACCGATCAGGAAGTAGGTCTCGGCGCCGTATTCTGCCTGGAAGTGATCCACGACGGGCGGGACCTGCTGCTCGGGCACCCAAGCATTGACGAACATGTTCGGGTGACATGAGCCGCCCTCGTAGAACGAGGTGTAGATGTAGGGCACGTTGCCGCGCGAGAGGATCGGCAGCCCGGCATTGCGCGCCGCACTCGTCTGCATCGAGATCAGCGCGTCGACCTGATCCGAGAAGATCAGCGAGTCGAAGGCGCGCTGCGCCCCGGAGGCGCCGGAGCCGTCATCGGCCACGACGAGTTCGACGGGGCGGCCGAGCAGCCCGCCCGCCTCGTTGATCTGCGCCACGGCGAGCTCGGCGGACTGCACCACGGAGGGCGCGACGACCGAATTCGCGCCCGACAGCCCGACAGGAACACCGATCTTGATCGGGTCGTCGGCCTGCGCAGCGCCGGCGATGAGCGCGGCGCCGGCCGCGAGGAGGGTGACGGGGAGTCTGTGTGTCATGGGTCTTCTCCTGTTGGGTCGGTTGGTTGTTGTTTCGGCCGGGTCAGTACCAGCCGCGGCTGGCCTCGCTTCCGAGCATCTCGTCATAGACGTCGGTGCGCCGGTCGCGCAGAACCTGGTTGAAAGCGTTCCAGTTGCGTTCACGGCGCGCGGCGCCGGGCTCGATTTCGGCGGTGACGATTTCGTCACCGTCCCGGCTGGCGGGGCCGGCGACCGGCCAGCCGGTATGACTGACGATCAGGCTCTGCCCCTCGAAGGGCTGGCCGCGTTCCGTGCCGATGCGGTTGGCGCAGGCGATGCAGATCGAGTTGCTGTGCGCGGCGGCCATGGCGAGGACCGTCGCCATCGCCTTTTCGCCCTCGGCCTGGCCGGGGATCGGCACCCAGTTGGTCGGCACGCAGACGATGTCGGCGCCTTGTAACGCCGCAAGGCGGAAGGATTCGGGAAACCAGATATCGTAGCAGATCGCCATCGCGATGCGCCCGATCGGCGTGTGAAACACCGGAAAGCCGAGATCGCCCGGCTCGAACCAGAGATTCTCCTCGTTCCACAGATGCATCTTGCGGAAGGTGCCGATATGGCCTTCGGGGCCGATCAGAACCGCGCTGTTGAACAGCTGCGGCCCGTCGCGCTCCGCGATGCCGGCGCAGATGTGGATGCCGTGGCGCGCCGCGCACTCGCTCCAGGCGCGCATCGCAGGCCCGCCCGGGATCTCCTCGGCGAGCGCGAAGGCCTCGGCGCGGTCGGCGAAGACATAGCCGCTGTTGGTCAGCTCGGGCAGCACGACGAGCCCCGCCCCCTCGCCCGCGGCGCGCTCGATCTGGGCGACCGAGCGGGCGATGTTGCCCTCGATGTCGCCGACATGCGGTTCCATCTGGATGCAGGCGATGGTGAGCCGGCGGCTCGGCGCTGATGTGGTACGGAGGTCTTCGGCGGGCGATGGCATCGCGTGGTCTCTCCATTGCAAACGAAAAAACCCCCGCTCGACGCCGGAAGGGCGCCGCAAACGGGGGCTGCACAGCCTGATATGTTCGAATGGCCGTCATGGCCAACGGGAGGCGCCGGACTGCCCAGTCGGGGCACCTCATGCTATTAAGCATGCAAAGCGCGCGACGTCTGTCAACCCGCCAATCGCGCCGCGGCGCAGCGTGCGGTGCGTTGCCCGCTCACTGTGCACGCGCGATCGGCGATGCCCGCCGCGCGGGCGCGCTGCGAATGCGCGCTACTCGTTGCCGATAAGCCCGAGCCCGTCGAGGACGTCGCGCGCGCCGATGATCGTGGCGGCCACGCGGGCCATCGACAGGCGCTTCTGCGTCGCCTGGCGGCGCAGCATTTCGTAGGCCTCGGCCTCGCTCACCCGCTTGATCTGCACCAGCATCTTGACCGCCTTCTCGACGTCGCGACGCCCCTTGAGCGTCTCCTCGAGCTTGGCGACCTTGGTTTCGAGCCGATTCGTGTAGCCGTTGAGCGAGCGCGCCAGCACCAGCGCCGACAGGATCCCGAAGGGCCGGATCGGCTTGGTGATCACGCCATGCGCGTTGCAGTCTATCAGGCGGCGCAGCACGGTGGGGTTCTCGTAATCGACGATCGCAAGGAAGGTCGGCCCGCCGGTGGTGAAGGCCGGCGCGGATCCGGCTTTCTCCTGCGCCTCGACGAGCTGAAAGATGGCGTCGACATCCTGTGGCGGCTCGGGCGGCGGCGGCCAGGCATCGCGCACCCGGCAACCGAATCGACGCAGCTGATTGATCAGCGCGGTACTCTCGCCGTCCGGCGGATGGGCCACCAGCACCTGCATGTCGCGCAGATCCTCGACGAGTTTGCGCGTGCCCGGCCTCAATGCGCCGGCTCCGGCAGATCGATCCAGCGCGCCCCGAACGGTGAGATCGCGATATAAGGATCCGGCTTCACCGATCCGGGCGCCTCCCACAGGATCTCGAAGCCGCCATCGGCGCGCACCCGCCCGATGCGCGGCGTCAGACGGGTGTGGTTGTTGTCGCCATCGACGCTGATCGTACCCTCGGGCACTTCGACGCGTTGATCATGCGCCGCATCGACAAGCCGCTGGGTATCGAGCGTTCCCGCCGCCTCTAGCGCCCGCGCGAAAAGCCGCACCTGGGCATAAGCGCTGGCACTCCACAGGCTGACGGGATGATCGGCACCGAAGGCAGCTTGGAAATCGGCGACGAAACGGCGGTTGGCTTCGGTGTTGAGGGAGCCGAAATAGTTCGCGGCCGTGATGTGCCCGGCGCATAGCTGTGGGCCGATCTCGCGGATCTCGCCCTCGGCCATGGTCAGGCTGGCGATCGGTGTGGTGGCGGGATCGAAGCCGGCGCCATGATATGCGCGGTAGAAGCGCCGTGCCGTGCGCCCCACCACGGTCGAGAAGACGGCGTCCGGGCGCTGCTTGTCGATCCGCCGCAGAACCGCGCGCAGCTGCGCGTCGCTCGCCTCGAGCGGCACATAGAGCTCGTCGACGACCGCGCCGTCATACGACTCGACGAGATCGCGCATGATCCGGTTGCTCTCGCGCGGATAGACATAGTCCGAGCCTACGAAGAAGAGCCGCCGCCCGACATGTCGCACGAGATACTCCGCGAGCGGAAAACTGTTCTGGTTCGGAGAGGGGCCGGTGTAGATCACGTTCGGCGAGTATTCGAATCCCTCATACGGCGAGGGGTACCAAAGCAGGCCGTTGCGCCGCTCTATCGCCGGTAGGATCGCCTTGCGCTCAGCCGATGAAGAGCAGCCGAAGATCACCGATATCCCGTCATCCGTAAGCAGCCGCTCGGCAAGGGAGCGATAGGTGTCCGGGCTCGAGGCGGGATCGTAGGCGACAACTTCTATTTTACGACCCTGAAGGCCGCCGGCGTGGTTGATCTGATCGATGGCAAGCATGGTGCCGAGGAAGTGCTCGGTTTGGGTAATGCTCAGCGGCCCGCTGCGCGAGAACAGGACCCCGACACGCCACGTTCTCTCCCCGGTTGCGTGTGAGTGTCCCATCTGTGTTTCCTCCTGTCGCCCGCACCAGTCATAATGTGGAAGACGCGGGTCCGGCCAGCCCCCGCGGCTAAGGACTTCTCAGTTCATGCTAAACAATGCTTTCGGGCGACTGAAGGGATGGCTTCGGCTTCACCGCAGCATCCGAAATTGCAGGATTTCACACGGAATTCTGCGAAATACTGCAGCTTGAAACCACGAGAAAGTGCAGGTTCAACAGCGATATAACACTACGGACGTTGTTCAGGAGGACCCGGTAATCGTGACGTCGCGGATCTGGTTTGCTGCGGGAGTCTCTGGTAGCCGGTCTGGGTCAGCTGCACTGCGGCACGCAAGTTGTATTGACTGACCGTGTGGGGAGGAGGTCGCGATCGATCGAAGTGGAGATGCCCATGACTTCGCAGGGTCCGTTTTCCGCGCCATCGCTGCCGTTCATGCTGAGCGCAGCGAATGAATGATCCCCCGCCCCTTGCGAAGGCGACTGCCACAACGACAAGCCCGGCCCATTGCTGCCGCTCAGGGGCCGTTCTCGCTGCTATGCAGCTCTCCCAAGAGTGGACTTTCGTCGCAGGGAGCGGCGTTTTCACGGGTACCACGGTGACCAGCGTCGATCTGAACTGGCCTGCTACTGGCATCGAGGGCCTCGTCGCTGATCCAGGTTAGGGCGGGGCTGCGCACTGCGCCGTAATGTTCAGTGGAGTGGTAATCGTGCGAGTTGCTTTGCCCATCTTGAGCAGCGGTTGCCGCCAAGACACCGACAGGAGAGAAGTTCATGGACCTGACCACAATCCTCATCATCATTCTCGTCGTCGCCTTGATCGGCGGAGGCGGCTGGTACGGCCGCGGGCGTTGGTTCTGATCCGAAACGGCGGCTTTCATGTCAGGGAACGTCTGAAAGACCGGCAGTTTCCGGCATGACCCGACAGACTGGAACAACGCCTGCGGGAGCCTTTCTGCTGCCGAAGCAGCCCGCCTTTCCCGGCCTCCGTGACGCTATGAAGAAGAAGGTGACGCGGCGCGAGCAGTTCCCGACCGAGATGGATTCGGCGTTGCCCTGAGGTCGTCTGCTGGCACTGATCGCACCGCATTGCCCGAAGGCCGGAACGAGGGCGGGCACCCGCCGATGCCCCTGGAGACGATACTGCGGGTGTATCGCCTGCAGAATTGGTATGCGCTGAGCGACCGGATTGCAGTGGAGATGTTTCACGATAGCGAAAGGCATCTTGCCATGCAAATCAATCCGCGGAGACCTGGACAGCCGGATCCGTTCGCGTCGACTGCGTCGGCATTCCCTTTCCCTCCGGATTGGTCGCGCTTTGTGCGAAACGAGCGCTTGTCCAGCGGGATGGTCGCCACCGCCGCCATTGCGTGAATTCCGGCGGGACGATCGTGCCGACCCCCGACAATCAATCCGAAAGGAGACGGCGTGCAGATTCAGGTCAATACCGACGACAATATCGAAGGGCACGACGCCCTGACCGCTCAGGTCGAGGCTGATGTCAGGGACGGGCTGTCCCGCTTTGCCACCCAGATCACCCGCGTCGAGGTTCACCTGAGCGACGAGAACGCCGCCAAGGGCGGAAGCGACGACAAGCGCTGCCTGCTCGAGGTGCGCCCGACCGGCCAGCAGCCAATGGCCGTGACCCATCAGGCCGGCAACCTGCAGGGGGCCAGCCTTGGCGCGCTGAAAAAGATGCAGCGTAAGCTGCAAAGCAGTTTCGGCCGTCAGAACACTGCAAAGGGCGGCCATTCGGTACGCGATCTGGATCCGCTGTGAATCTTGACAGCACCAGACAGCATCGTGTCGATCAGCCCCCGCGCAGACCGAAAGGAGCACCGATGTTTTCGCGCTCTGACCTCACCGATCTAGTCGAGGCTGCGCCGACCATCGCGGTCTCGCTCTACTTGCCGATGCAGATCCTTGGCAGGGAGACCCGCCAGAACCCGATCATGCTCAAGAACCTTCTGAGGCAGGCGAGAGGCCAGCTTGCCCGGCTAGATGTCAACGAGGCCGAGGCCGAGGTGCTTCTGTCGCCGGCTGTCGATCTGATCGAGGATCATGACTTCTGGCAACATCAGGCGCCGGGGCTGGCGCTGTATCTGTCCGATGCGGGGATGCAGGCCATCAAGCTTCCGGTTTCGGTGCCCGAACTGTCGGTTGCAGACGCCGGGTTCCACATCTCGCCGCTCCTGCCGCTTCAGCAGCAGGATGCGGTCTTTCTGGTCCTGACCTTGACCGCCGAGGCGGCCCATCTCTGGCAGGCCACCCGGTTCGCCATGACCGCCGCGGATATTCCCGGCCTGCCGGCCAGTATCGAGTCGCTGGACGAGGCGCCGGATCACGAAGCATCGTTGCAGTCGCATGGCTATGGCCGGCCCAATACCGGCGGCAAGAACATGCCCAAGACACAGATCTATGGCGACAGCCCCGAGGACTGGCGCAAGGGGCGACTTGTCGAGTATGCTCGCCGCATCTCGTCTGTGCTGTCGACCCATCTGGCCCGCGACCCGCATCGCATCGTCCTGGTCGCAGATGCCGAGATCGGCGGCCATATCCTCAAGGACGAGGCGCTCGCACCGCTGATCGCCGGTTTCGTGGAGGTCAATCCCGCTGCGCTTGACGAGGGGGCGATTCACGCCGCCGCCGCTGCCGTGATGAAGCCGAGCCATGACAAGGCCCGAGAGACCGCGCTTGAGCAACTTGACGCGCTGATCGGGCGCGGCGATGCGACGGCCTGCACCGACCCCGAACAACTGAACGCCGCCGCAAAGGATGGCCGTGTCGAGCAACTCCTCATTGCGGAACACGAAGCCTTGTCAGGCCTCCCCGATACCCGAACCGGACCTGCCGAAGGCATCGATCCCGCCACCCGCAACGATCAGGAACGGGCTGCGCAGTCGACGCTGCGCAACGGTGGCGTGATCTGGGTGGTCCCGCCGGATCGCTTGCCCGAAGGCACCCGGATGGCTGCGGTCCTGCGGTACTGACGGCGGCAAAGTCCGATGGGGGCGACGCTCGAGAACTTCGATTTCGCCAATCTTCTCAGTAAAATCCCGTGCCAGCGAGGTGGATACGACCTCGGCCGCGGCCTCTGTATCTGGTCGCCACTCTGACCGATCCCATCGAGCCATGGGCGCTTCCTACGTATGCCGCGATGCCGCTGCCGCGCCCGCATCGGTCCGCTTTCCGCCCTACTTGCGGCCCGGGACGGACGAGGCGCAACTCACACCGGCACGGCGATTGGCCACGGTCCGCGCCACCACAATGGCTGCGATGCTATTCCAACGCCTGCCGTTCCCGCAGCGCGCGAAGCCGCTGCTGTCCAGAGCGGGCGGTGCGCCTGCGCGTCGTGTCAACGCGATATGCCGCGGCGGTGCGCTCAGAGCTCTGACCGCATAGCGCGAGTGCAAGCCAGGTGTCGTTACCGGGGCCATCGCTGGCGAGTTGGTGCCAGAGCGTTCGCACAATGTGCGCGCCAGTTCCGAGCTCGTGGTACCAAACATCGGATAGCCAATCCGCGCTCAGCCCCGTTTGGCCGCCATCGAGCGAGAAAAGCGGCGTGCCGACGCGGCTGTCATACGCAGTCCAGAGATCATCGCTCGCAGCGTCGGCGAGAAGAACGCCGTCGAGATAAGGTGTGACCTCTGGCCACAGCGCGCGCTTGTAATGCG
>PUKW01000238.1 GCA_003550665.1 Paracoccaceae bacterium
CGGTGTAGGTCGCGCCCTCGCGCACGCCGGGGTTGGAGATGCAGATCTCTCCGACCTCGTCGGTGACGCATTCATGGGCGATGGCGCCGTCATCGTCGAATTGCAGGATGCGCACCTCGGTATAGGGCAACGGGATTCCGACCGAGCCGACCTTCTTCATCCCGCCGATCGGGTTGCAGGAGACGAGGCAGGTCGCCTCGGTCAGCCCGTAGCCTTCCGATATCTGCACGTCCGTCGCACCCTCGAAGCGCTTGTAAAGCTCCATCGGCAGCGCCGCCGAGCCCGAGATCCCGCTTTGCAGCGTCGTGACATCAGCGTCGACCTTGCGCTGCATCAGCGCCGAGAGTGCGGTGGGCACGGTGATCATGAAGGTCACCCCCCAGCGCTCGACGAGCTTCCAGAAATTGTCGAACACCCCGTCGCCGCGATAGCCCTGCGGCGTGGGAAACACGACATGTGCCCCCGAGGCGACGCAGGACATCATGATCGGATAGGCCGCGAAGACGTGAAACAGCGGCAGCGGGCAGATCAGCACGTCGCGCTCGCCGAAGATGAGCGTGTGGCCGAGCCAGCCATTGTAGATCATCCCCTCGTAGCTGTGCTGGGCGACCTTGGGCATCCCGGTGGTGCCGCCGGTGTGAAAATAGGCGGCGATGCGGTCCTCGGCGGGAAGCTCGAAATCGAGCGCGTCGCCGCGATGGCGCGCGACCTCGGCGGCCCAGTCGCGCACCTGCGCCTGGTGGCGGCCCGGGTTCTTGGGCCGGATGAAGGGAACGATCCAGCTTTTCGGCGGCGAGAGGTAGCGATTGAGATCGACCTCGAAGACGGTCCTGACCTCGGGCGCGTAACCCACCGCCTCGGCGACCTTCTGCGCGACATCGGTCTTGGGCATCGACTTGAGCGTGACCACGGCCTTCGCCCCGGTCTCGCGCAGGATGGCGGAGATCTTCTCGGGTTCGAGCAGCGGGTTGATCGGGTTGACGATCCCCGCCGTCATCCCCGCGAGCAGTGCGACCGCCGTCTCGTTGGCATTGGGCAGCACATAGGCCACCGCGTCGCCTTCGCCGATGCCATGGGCGCGCAGCATGTTGGCGGCCTGTGTCACCTGCCGGTGCAGGTCGCGCCAGTTCAGCGTCTCGGCGCGGTCCTTCGGCCCCGAGGTGATCTGGAACGAGATCGCCGGGCGGTCGGGATGCGCGGCGGCGGTGCGTCCGAGATAGTCATAGACGGTTTTCGGCAGATCGCGGTCGGCCCAGGGCATCTCGCCCTCGATGCGGTTGCGATCATCGAAGGACCTGAAATTGCTCATGCCCGCTCCTCCCCGTGATGCAGGTTCAGCATGGCGCACGGGGGCGCTGCGTCAAGCCCGCGCTATTCGGCGGCGATACCGTCGGTGAATTGCAGCCGCGCGAGCCGGGCATAGAGCCCGCCCTGGCGCACGAGGCTGTCATGCGTGCCCTCGGCGATGATGCGGCCATCCTCGAAGACGAGAATGCGGTCGGCGCGTTTGACGGTGGCGAGACGGTGCGCGACGATCAGCGTGGTGCGGTCGCGGGCGAGATCGGTGACGGCGTGCTGGACGGCACGTTCGCTCTCGGCGTCGAGCGCCGATGTCGCCTCGTCGAGCAGCAACACCGGCGCGTCGCGCAGGATCGCACGGGCGATGGCGACGCGCTGTCGCTGCCCGCCCGAAAGCATCACGCCGCGCTCGCCGAGATGGGTCTCGTAGCCCTCCGGAAGGGCGGCGAGGAAGTGATGCGCCGCCGCGGCGCGGGCGGCGGCCTCGACCTCGGCGTCGGAGGCATCGGGGCGGCCGAAGCGGATATTGTCGCGCGCCGTGGCCGCGAAGATGACCGGGTCCTGCGGCACCAGCGCGATCGCCTTGCGAAAATCGTCGCGCGCCATCTCGCGCAGGTCGATCCCGTCGAGGCGCACCGCGCCCGACTCCGGATCGTAAAAGCGCAGCAGAAGCTGGATGATCGTGGTCTTGCCCGCCCCCGACGGCCCGACGAGGGCGACGGTCTCGCCGGGATGCACCGCGAAGCTCACGCCGTCGAGCGCGGTATCCTCGGGGCGCGAGGGGTAACGAAAGCGCACTTCGTCGAAGGCGATCTCGCCGCGCACCGGGCGCGGCAGCGGGCGCGGGCTCTCGGGGTCGTTCACCGTGTCGGTGGCCACGAGCAGCTCACCGAGGCGTTCGCTGGCGCCCGCGGCGCGCTGCAGTTCGCCCCAGATCTCGGTGAGCGCGCCGACGGAGCCGGCCACGATCACCGCGTAGATCACGAACTGCACCAGCTCGCCCGGCGTCATCGCGTCGGTCCGCACATCCTGTGCGCCGATCCACAGCACGCCGACGATCCCCGAAAACACCAGGAAAATCACGATCACGGTCATCACCGCGCGCGTCGCGACACGGCGGCGCGCGACCTCGAAGGAGGTCTCCGTGACACCGTCGAAGAGGCTGCGCGTCTGCGGGACATGGGTGAAGGCCTGCACGGTCTGCGCCGCGCCGAGCGCCTCGGAGGCGTTGCCCGAACTCGTCGCGATCCAGTCCTGATTCTCGCGCGACAGCCGGCGCAGCCGCCGCCCCAGAAGCACGATCGGCACGATCACCGCCGGCACCAGCAACAGCACCAGCCCCGTCAG
>PUKW01000307.1 GCA_003550665.1 Paracoccaceae bacterium
ACGGTATGCAGAGTAAAACGTCAGTTCTACGCCCAACGACCCTTAGGTGATTTTCAGCCTATCGAAAAGGTCGTTGTCTTCCAAAAGGAGGAAGAAATGAAAAGAACGATTCCTCCTGATTGGTACATTTCCCCAACCAATCGGGAGATTAATGAGACCTGGAAATCCATGGGTCTCAAGGGAACAATATCCCCGAGTTTCATTCGGGACATAGCAAACATCGCCGCTGGCGGTAGCTTTGTCCCGATGAGTGAGATTCGGGAAATGGCAGAGGAAAACTCCAAAACAGATATCACCGGTCCTGATAGTGACGGTGATTACACTGTCAAAGGAGTTAGCGGCTATCATAAGAGCTATCAAGAAGCTCTGGATAAAGCCGCTGAAAAGAAGGTGAAATATCATCAGAATATCCAAGACTTCATTGGAAGTCTAAAGTTCGATGGTAGTAAATCACCTCTAAATACCGCCCTGGAAACAGTTGCAGCTTTAATGCAACAAGAGGGTGGTTCGGCTAGTGGTGGATCGGATTCAAATGATCCCAGTTTGCCCATCTTTCAAGATGGCAAGGTTAATCCCGAGGCTGCTGCAAAGCAGGTAGAGGATGACATTGCCTCTTTCGAGAAGATGGACCAGACTGAGAAGGATCTGGTCGATCCCGACAACAATTGGCATCAACAAGACGGTGATGCCGACGAGAACCTACAAAACCGTCTAAAAGGGATTCAAGCGACTTCGGATCGCTCCCTTAAGACCATATTGGAGGTCTCGAGAACACTGGACAAACTGACCAAAATGAAGGTCAGAAAGTCCAAAACCGTCGAGCCCGATCCTGCCGGGCAAGATATACGGACACGTCCTATTAAAGACATGTCTGAAATATCTAAAGTTAGTTCTTTGGCTATGTACAAGAAGAATAAGGCATACTTCTTGTACCAAGCCGCCACAGGACAGCTTCCTGTCCGGGAAAGAATTAACAAGCAGGAGAAAAAACAGTGCTTATTCATACTCTGCGATTGTAGCGGAAGTATGAATGGGTACCGTCATGATCTCGCAGCCGGGATTGTGATGAATCGCATCAAAGCCGTCATCGACGGCACGGCTGAAGTATCCCTTGCCTTGTTCGACCAAGGGATCGTGTCGGATATTCGCACTGCGCGAACTCCGGCAGAGGGGAAGGAACTGAATTCTTGGTTCCAATCCCGAAACTTTTCCGGTGGCAGCACTGATATTGCTAAATCCATCGGACAAGCTATCGAACACATTTCTAAGGAAATGGCGACAAGTCCCGGGCTTTGGAAGCCCGAGTTGGTCGTGTTGACCGACGAGGATGAGTCGTCATCGAACGTAACCCTCCAGATGCTTAAAGGTGTCAAGCTCCATGCTTTCAGTATGGGGTGTGATAACCCTTCGCTAATTAAGTTAGCGTTAAGATCTGGTGGGGTTGGCATAAATAATTTCTCAGTCAAGAAATGAGGATCTTGATTGATGCAATACTAACGTCCTCACAAAGGAGGTGTAGCTTATGAATATCATAGGCAATACTTGACATATAGTAATATGTCGGGGGAGTTTTCGGAGTCTCCTTCTCATCCAACAAACCGAACAGGAGTGATGTATTTCCTGTTAAAATATAATACATCAGCCGGTTATTAATCACCTGGGAACCGGTAAACCAAAATCCCAAAGCATATCTACATTGGTAAGGACGTGTAGAATAATTGCTGGTGAAACAAAAGACCTGACAATGTCTAAAAACTTGTTACCTTACAGCCTCTTGAATAGTGAGGAAGGCAGTTCCGCATAAATGATGCTTGAGCTTGTAGCTCTTTAAGGCAGTCTTTATGCTAGAATGGAACAACTATTCCGTGCCTAACGCGAAGGTTAGGTGGTTGCTATACACCAGCTTGGGAAAGTGGTCGGGAGTATAGCGAGGGATTGGACAAGAGTTACTGCCATCCCCATGAAACAACAACTGTATCGTTTCATGAAATAATTAAAAACTCAAAACAACGGAGACCACCTACCTGGACAGGTAGTAAAACTGTCCACTTTTTATTAATTAACAAAGGAGGAGTATATGAGTAATAGATATGAATTCGGAAAAAGAGGATCGGTTTTCGGAATTTTATGCATGTTTGATATTGTCGATGATGTTACCATCTATAAGATGGAAGCAGCAATGGCAAAGGTTCCGGAAGAAGCCCAATGCTCTGAAAAGAAAATGTTCAGTTTGTACTACGAATACCCTGGATATGAGCAAATCCAAACTGCTCGACAATTTATGGACGAAATAATCCATAAATTTGAGACTCTGGGATGGACAGGATATTACACTCCTGATAATCCTGGTGAAGGAATGGATATGGGCGGATTAGAAGATTCAAGTCACCCTAAATTCCTTGGGACTGAATACCAGGACTATTCTAGAGAAGGTGAAGTTGGTGGTTACAATCTAGTACGTGATTTCACAATCATTATGTACAAAGATGAACCATCACCTGTTACAGAAATAGAAGAAATATTAGAAATTTCAAAAACATATTTCTAACTAAACTCCCGCGAGTGTAAAAACTTGCGGGAGCTTTCTTATTTTTTTCTTGTAAATAAATAAAACAATGGTGTATCAATAGCAGCTAAT
>PUKW01000367.1 GCA_003550665.1 Paracoccaceae bacterium
TCGGCGCGTCCTTGAGAAAGGCGCGCGCGAGCGCGATGCGCTGGCGCTGCCCGCCCGAGAGCTTCACGCCGCGCTCGCCGAGATAGGCGTCGTAGCCGCGATTGCCGAGATGATCCTCGAGTCCCTCGATGAAATCATCGGCCTCGGCGGCGCGGGCGGCCTCGCGCACCTCCTCGAGCGAGGCGCCGGGGCGGCCATAGGAGATGTTCTCATAGGCGGTGCGGTTGAACATCGCGGTCTCCTGCGTGACCATGCCGATCTGGCGGCGCAGGCTCTCCTGGGTGACATCACGCACGTCGTGCCCGTCGATGCGCACCGCGCCCGCCTCGACATCGTAAAGCCGCAGGAGCAGCGCGACGAGGGTGGATTTACCCGCCCCGGAGGCGCCGACGATGCCGATCTTCTCGCCCGGCGCGATGTGCAGGTCGATCCCGTCGATGCCCGCCCCCTCGTCGCGCCCGTAAGCGAACGACACGCCCTCGAACCGGATCTCGCCCGCCACGCGGCCGAGATCGGCGGCGTCGGGCTTGTCGGTCAGGCCGTGCGGGGGCGTGAGGGTCTTCATGCCGTCCTCGATCTCGCCGATATTGGCATAGACCGCCATGAGCACGAAGCTCACCCAGCCGGTCATCTGCGCGATGCGGATCGAGACGGTCCCGGCAGCGGCAATGTCGCCCGCCGTGGCGATGCCCATCGACCACAGCCACAGCGCCCCCGCGATCAGGATCACCGGCAGCGCCCCCGCCACCGTCATCAGCGAGAGGCGAAACAACGCCTGCACGGTGCCGAAATCGATCGCGCGGCGGCGAAAATCGCCCATCGAGTCGAGGGCTGCGCGGTCCTCGTGGTCGTGATGGGCGAAGAGCTTGACGGTCTTGATGTTGGTGACGGTGTCGACGACCTGGCCGGAGACATCGGCGCGGGCATGGGCCTGGCGGCGCGAATACTTGCGCACCAGCGGGATGAAGAAGCGGATGAGCGCGATATAGCCCACCATCCACACCATCAGCATCCCCGCCAGCCGCGCATCGATCGTCACCAAGAGCACCACCGACGCGATCAGCGAGGCGAGCGCGAAGCTCACGGTGTTGATGACCTCGTTGGCGACATCGGTGAGCGCGCGCGCGGCCTGCATCTGCTTTTGCGCGATGCGCCCGGCGAAATCGTCATCGAAGAACTTCACCGACTGGCCCAGCGTCCAGCGATGCAGCCGCGAGAGCACGAGCGGCATGACATTGGGCGAGACCACGATGCTGTTGGCCGCCGAGCTCAGCCCGAAGGCGATCGGGCGCAGCACCACGAAGAACACCGCCACCCCGAGCACCAGCGCCCAGTTCTCGGCAAAGAAGGCGCCGGGATCGCCGCTCACGGCGGCGTCCACCACCCGCCCGAGCACCAGCGCGGCCATCACCTCGAGCGCGCCGGCAAAGGCCGACAACATCGCCGCACCCCCGAGGACCGGCCACGCGCCGCCCAATGCCCAGCGGATGAAACGCCACAGCGTGCGCGGCGGCGGCCCCTCGGCGGGCTGGAACGGCTCGATCAGTCGGGCGATCTTCATTGGGCGGCCTCCCCGGCCTCGTCGGTGGTGATGAAGCCGCCGGACTGGCGCGCCCAGAACCGGGCATAGAGCCCGCCCGCGGCCATGAGATCGGCGTGACGGCCCGCCTCGGCGATGCGCCCGTCATCGAGCACGATGATGCGGTCCATTCTCGCAATGGTAGACAGCCGGTGCGCGATGGCAATGACCGTCTTGCCCTCCATCACGCCGTAGAGCGTGTCCTGGATCGCGGCCTCGACCTCGGAGTCGAGCGCCGAGGTCGCCTCGTCGAGCACGAGTATCGGCGCGTCCTTGAGGATCACCCGCGCCAGCGTGATGCGCTGGCGCTGCCCGCCCGACAGCTTCACGCCGCGCTCGCCGACGCGGGCATCGTAGCCGGTGCGCCCCTCGGCGTCGCGCAGATCCTGGATGAAATCATGCGCCTCGGCGCGCATTGCGGCGTCGATCATCTCGGCCTCGGTGGCGTCGGGGCGCCCGTAGAGGATGTTGTCGCGCACCGAGCGGTGCAGGAGCGCGGAGTCCTGCTGCACCACGCCGATATTGCGGCGCAGCGAGGCCTGGGTGACGGCGCGGATGTCCTGCCCGTCGATGCGGATCGTGCCCGCCTCGGCATCGTGCAGGCGCAGGAGCAGCTTGACGAGGGTGGATTTGCCCGCCCCGGAGCGGCCCACGAGGCCGATCTTCTCGCCCGGCGCGACCGACAGCGTCACCCCCGCGAGCCCGCCGCGCGCCTGGCCGTAGTGATGCGTCAGCCCCTCGATCTCGATGCGCCCCTCGCGCAGCGCGAGCGGCGGCGCGGCGGGGGCGTCGAGCAGGCCGACGGGCTGGGCGATGGTCTCCATGCCCTCGGCGACGACGCCGAGATTGCGAAACAGGCTCGAGACCGCCCACATGATCCAGCCCGTCATCGCGTTGAGCCGCAGCGTCAGCGCCGTCGCCGCCGCCACCACCCCGAGGCTCGCCGCCTCCTGCGCCCACAACAGCACCGCCCAGCCCACCACCGCGACGATGAGAAAGCCGTTGAGCGCCTCGAGCCCGAGGCTCATCAGCGTGTAGATGCGCATCTCGCGGGCGAA
>PUKW01000013.1 GCA_003550665.1 Paracoccaceae bacterium
CCGCGATTGGTGTATTTCTTGGCGATGGAGATCACGAGGCGCAGATTGGCCTCGACCATCTCCTTTTTCGCGATGCGGGCCTCCTTCTCGCCCTTCTGCACCTGGCCGACGATGCGGCGAAATTCGGGGATGTCGACGCCGACATACTGACCCACCTGCACCATCTCGCCGCGCAGCTCCTCGACCTTGTCGCGCGATCGCTCCATCAGCGCCTGCCAGCCCCGGCCGGGCTTCGAGGCCATTCGGTCGCACCAGGTTGGATCGAGTTCCGAGCCGCGATATTCGTCGACGAATTCGCGCCGGTTGATGCGCGCCTGATCGGCGAGCTTCACCATCGAGCTGTCGATCGCCATGATCCGCCGGTTGATCCCGTAGAGCTGGTCGATCAGCGCCTCGATCCGGTTGTTGTGCAGATGCAGCGAGTTGACGAGCACGACGATCTCGCTGCGCAGCTTCTGATAGGCGGCCTCGTCCTCGGGGGTGAACCCTTCGGCCCCGCCCAGTGTCGCACCCATGCGCTTGTCCTGCATCTGCGCGAGATCGCCGTAATAGCCCGCGATGCGGTCGAGTGTTTCGAGCACGCGCGGCTTGAGCGCGGCCTCCATCGCCGCAAGCGACATGTTGGACTGATCGTCCTCCTCGTCGTCGTCCTCGCCGCGCTGGATCGGGTTGCCGTCCGCGTCGAGCTCGGGCTCGGGGCTGGCGGCCTTCTCTGCGCCCGCCGCGGCCGCCGTGGGTACCTCGAGCCCCGCCACGACGGATTCGTCGGGCTCGCCGTTTTCATTGAGGGCGTTGCCGAAGGTGGCCTCGAGGTCGATCACGTCGCGCAGCAGGATGTCCTCGGCCATCAGCTCGTCGCGCCAGATGGTGATCGCCTGGAAGGTCAGCGGGCTTTCGCACAGCCCGGCGATCATCGTGTTGCGCCCGGCCTCGATGCGCTTGGCGATGGCGATCTCGCCCTCGCGCGACAAAAGCTCCACTGAGCCCATCTCGCGCAGATACATCCGCACCGGGTCGTCGGTCCGGTCGAGCGTCTCGGAGGTTTTCTCCGCGACGGCGACCTCGCGCGAATCGGAGGTCGTGGTCACGTCGCCGCCGACCGATTCGGCCGCTTCGGCTTCCTCGGCCTCTTCGCCCTCGATGACGTTGATGCCCATGTCGGACAGCATCGACATCACGTCCTCGATCTGCTCGGAGGACACCTGCTCGGGCGGAAGTACCTGATTGAGCTGGTCATATGTGATGTAGCCGCGCTCGCGCGCCTGGCCGATCATCTTCTTGACCGCCGTCTGGCTCATGTCGAGCGTGATCTCGGGCTCGTGCTCCTCGGGCTTGGTCTCGTCGGTGTCCTTGGCAGACATGTGTGCTCCTCGAAGACGGGCCGATTCGTTCGACCGTGTTTATCGAATTTCACGCCCGAATCACAGGCGCCAACGCCCGCTCAGCGACGTTTCTTGATCCAGACTTCGCCATCGATCAGGCTCTGAAGGTGATTCGACAGCGCATCGCGGTCCTCGCCCAGGTCGCTCGAATCGCTCAGCGTCGTCGTTTCGGCGCGGTGGCGCGCCGCGGCGGCCTGGCCCAGCCGCCAGGTGAGTCCCTCATCGGCCATGCCGTCGAGATCCTCCACCGCGTCATCGACCTCCTTGTTGACCCCGCGCCGGGCCGCCAGCTTGGCGATCTCCTCGCGCAGACACAGAAGCGCGAAATCGGCATCAAACGCGTTACGCACCGGTGGCGCGGTTGCGACATGGCCGAGCGACAGCAGCTTTTCAAGGGCATCGCCCGCCTCCGCGGCGATTTTGTCACGCATCTGGTGGCGATCGGCCACGCCGTCCGCGCGCAGGAGCGCGTCGCGCAGCGAGGCATGGTCGCGCGTCGTCATTTCGAGACCCTCGAGATCGGCCTCGACCTCGCCGATCAGGCCCGGATGCGTCACGCAGATCGCGAGGATCATCGCCTCGTGCAGATGCTCGGTGACCCGCGGCGTTCCGGATGCGGCCAGCAACGTGCCGCGCGTCGCCGGAAGCGGCGCCATCGGGGCGGGTGTCCAGCCCCCCCGCGCGCCGCGACCGCCGGGCACGATGCGCCCCTGCGGGCGCGCGCGCCGGGGCGGGGCGAAGAGCTCGTCGCGCAGCCGCTTGATCTCGGCGCCGTAATGGGACCGCAGCGACGGGTCGGGGATGCGCAGGATCGCCGTGCGCAGCGCCTTGTCGAGCGCGGCGCGCCGCTCCGGGCTGTCGAAGACGCGCCCTTCCGTCTCGCGCCGCCACAAGAGCTGCACCATCGGCGTCGCCGCCTCGATGAGCCGCGCCATTGCCCCGGGCCCCTCGGCGCGCAGAAGGTCGTCCGGGTCCTGTCCCTCCGGCAGGATCGCAAAACGCAGGCCCTTGCCCGCCTCGAGCATCGGCAGCGCCACATCAACAAGCCGCATCGCCGCGCGCAAGCCGGCCGTGTCGCCATCGAGCGCGATCACCGGCTCGGGCGCGATGCGCCAGATCATGCGCAGCTGCTCCTCGGTGATCGCGGTGCCGAGGGGGGCCACCGTGGCGCGAAAGCCGGCCTCGCTGAGCGCGATGACATCCATGTAGCCCTCGGCGACGACGAGCGGCACGCCCCTGCCGGCGGCCTCGCG
>PUKW01000023.1 GCA_003550665.1 Paracoccaceae bacterium
CAAGGACTGGGAGAAAACCATCGCCTCCGCCGAGGCATGGATCGACGTCTCCCATATCCGCCTCACCACCCGCCGCCTCGCAAGGCATTGCCAGGCCTGACTGAGTTTCGAGTCGGGCACTCAGACGAGGAGTGCTACAACTTCTTCAAGGCGGCAGGCTATGAGGCCGATTAACCGCGACACGCTCTAGGAGCCGCGCGCGGCGCGCTTGCCCAGGTCGCTGTCCAGCGCGGCGCGCAGCTTGTCGAGCGCACCCCCCACGGCTTTGGTCAAGGTTTCGTCGTGATGCGTCACGGCGATGGGGCCGCGGTTCTCGGGCCGGGCCTCGGCCATACAGCGGATGTCGTCGGGGCCGCCCTTGGGCGCGTTCACGTCGCCGACATGGATCTCGACGCGGGTGATGTGGCGTGCCACGGCGGCGAGCTTCGAGCGCGCGCGCTCTTCGACCGACCGGATGACCTCCTCGCGCCCCTCGATGTTGTTGTCGGTGTTCACCTGGATCTGCATGTCGCGTCCTTTCGTCGTGATCTTGCGCCCACCCTGCTTGCTGGTCCGGCGCTGCACAACCGAGCCCGCGCGCGACGGCAGAGTGCCGCCGGGACGCCTCAGCGCGATGGCCCGAAAAGCTCCGAGAATTCCCGCCATTCGCGCGCGCTCATTCCCGAACTCTCCTGCGTGACGTCCTCGCCATTGAGCATTCGGCGCAGGCAATCGAGCGCCTGCGCCGAGAGTTGCGCGCCGCCCATGCGGTAATCCTCGAAGGCGCGCGTGGCCTCGGGCACCCAGTCGCGCACGAGTCCGTGGATGGTTTCGGCATAGGCCCGAATCTCGTACTGCGCGTGAGAGTCGGCGCGCAAGCGCATGAAATGAAAGAGATTATGAAGATCCGTCTTCCAGTACCACTGGGTGTAAATATTTGCGGGCAACGTCATCCGGGCGAGTTCGCGCGCGAGCCCCTGCTCTCCGCCCAGCAATGCCTCGTAGCTGTCATAGGCGCGCGCGGCGTCAGTCTTGAGGATCTCGAGCGCGCGCGCGGCCTCGTCGCCCTCAAGGACCGCCCCGCGCCCCTGGGCATTGGTGGTGGACTGCGCGGCGAGGTTCTCCGGGGCGGGGATGTAGAACTCGCGGTCGAGCACCGAGTAGCGCGCGGAGTATTCGTTCACATTCGCGGTGCGGTGGCGGATCCATTGCCGCGCCACGAAGAGCGGCAGCTTCACGTGCAGCTTGAGCTCGCACATCTCGAAGGGCGTCGAATGCCAGTGCCGCATGAGGTAGCGGATCAGCCCGGCATCGGATGAGACATGCCTGGTGCCCGCGCCATAGCTCACCCGGGCGGCCTGCACGATGGCCGCGTCGTCGCCCATGTAGTCGACCACCCGGGCAAAGCCGTGGTCCAGCACCGGATGCGCCACATGGAGCTGCGCCTCCATGCCCGGCGCCGTGGCGCGCAGGGTTTCGCGCGGCGTGGCGCGCGCGGCGTCGATTTCGGCCTTTTGTTCGGGCGTGAGCGGCATAGGTTGGTCCCCGGATGGCGTCGCCCGGCGCGACTCGCCGGTACGGCGACCCTACAATTCGCGCGCGGGCACGACCACCTCGGGACGACGATTCAGGGAGAGACAAAAATGGGCATCCGTTATCTGCATACCATGGTCCGGGCCAAGGATCTCGACAGGACAAGGGCGTTCTTCGAACTCCTCGGGCTCGAGGAGACCCGGCGCCACGAGAGCGAAAAGGGGCGCTTCACGCTGGTCTTCATGGCCCCGCCCGGGCAGCATGAATGCCCGGTCGAGCTCACCTGGAACTGGGACGGCGACGACGCGCTGCCCGATGACAGCCGCCATTTCGGCCACCTCGCCTACGAGGTGGACGACATCTATGCGATGTGCGCGCATCTGCGCGACAACGGCGTGACAATCAACCGCCCGCCACGCGACGGGCGCATGGCCTTCGTGCGCTCCCCCGACAACATCTCGGTGGAGCTGTTGCAGAAGGGCGAGGCGCAGCCACCGCGCGAGCCCTGGGCGAGCATGGAGAATACAGGGCACTGGTGAGGCCATTTCCGGCTTGCGTCCCAGCGCGGATCGGGGCTATACGCCGCGCGGCGCTGCCGTAGCTCAGGGGTAGAGCACTCCCTTGGTAAGGGAGAGGCCGGGAGTTCGATCCTCCCCGGCAGCACCATGAAATCAAGACCTTGGAGCATGTTGCGCAAAAGTGGGGTCCGATTTTCCGCGCCTCGAGCTGCGACTTCAAAAGGTGAGAGCGCGTCGCGTGAATGCGAATGAACGCGGCGCGCTCTAGCTGTTCGGTTCCGGGCTGTAGCGGTCACGAAGCGGCAGTCCATCACGGCCCGGGGCTGAACGCCTCGGGATCGGCGCGCACATAGCGCAGGACCATTTCCACGACCGCGTCGCGCAGCCCGTCCTGGCCTGATTCGGTGAAGAGGGCGGGGCCGAAGATCGCCGCGAAAGTGGCGCGGTTCGAGCGGTTGAAGAAGCACAGCCCGCTGATCATCCAGTGCAGCTGCACCGCGTCGAGGCCGGGGCGGAACACCCCCTCCGCGACGCCGCGCTCATAGATCCGGCGCACGCGGTCGATCGCGGAGGCGTTGAGCGCGCGGATGTCGGGCGC
>PUKW01000103.1 GCA_003550665.1 Paracoccaceae bacterium
AGCGCCGAGCCGGCCTGGGGCCTGCTCGAGCGGCTCACCGCGATCGCCGCGGCGCAGGATCCCGGCGACGCCGGCGCGCGCGACGCGGCCCCGGCGCTGCGCGGCGCGCTCTGGGCGCTGCGCGAGACCGGGCCGCTGCCGCTTGCGGGCGAGGCGCTGGAGCGCTTCGCCGCCGCGGCGGCGGATCTGCCCGCCCCCTCGGGGGCGGCGCCCTGGCCGCGGGTCAACCCGGTCTTCGACACGCTGGTGCTGGTGTTTTCCTGCCGCGCCCATCTCGACACCCGCATCCCGGCGCTGCGCGCGGGCTGGCTGGGGCTGCTGGGGCGGGTCGGGGTGGCGTATCTGGTGGTGGTCGGCGATGGCGACGGCGCGCGCGACGGCGACATCCTGCATCTCGACGCCCCCGACGATTACGAGGGCCTGCCCGACAAGACCCTCGCCGCGATCCGCTGGGTGCATGACAACACCGCCTTCGCGCATCTGCTCAAGATCGACGATGACTGCTTTCTCGATCCGCAGGCCTTCTTTCACGATCTCTCCCATCGCAAGGCCGATTACCTCGGCCGCCCGCTGACCCGCGCGCCGGGGCAGATGGACCGGGCCTGGCACATGGCCAAATCCGCCTCCGAGCGCGGGCGCTTCGAGCTCGACAAGTCCCCCGAGCCCTCGCGCTACGCCGATGGCGGCTCGGGCTATGCGCTCTCGCGCGCGGCGATGGCAGCGCTGCTGGCGGCGGCCGACAGCCCCGAGGGCCGGCATCTGCGCAGCCTGTCCTTCATGGAGGACAAGCTCGTGGGCGATCTGCTGGCGCTGCGCGGCATCGACGTGTCGGGCGAGGAATACCGCGTCAGCATCCGCCGGCGCACCCATCCCGGCGCCGCGCCCGTCTCGCTGTGGGTCAACGGCTTCGACGCCAGCCGCGCCGCCCCCGTCAAGCTCGTGCATCTCGACAACCACGCGGACCAGGCCGCCGCCTGCGCCCGGCTCGGGGCCGACACGCTGACGCCCGCGAAGATCTGGCCGAGCTACAGCCCCGTGCGGCTCGGCTACCAGAGCAACGCGCTCGAACTCGTCGGCGATCCGGCCCGCGCCGCGCGCGCGCGCGAGGCCGAGGTGGCCGTGGTGGCGGTGATGCGCAACGAGCGATTCATGATCGGCCATTTTCTCGCCCATTACCGCCGGCTCGGGGCGGAGGCGTTCCTGATCGCCGACAACCTCTCCGATGACGGCACCCGCGAATATCTCGCCGCGCAGCCCGATGTGGCGCTGTTCAGCGCCGATACCGATTACGACCACGCCAGTTACGGCGTCGCCTGGCAGCAGGCGCTGCTGGCGAATTTCCGGGCCGGGCGCTGGTCGCTGGTGGCGGATGCGGACGAGCTGCTGGTCTGGCAGCACCCGCAGCGCCAGACCCTGCCCGAGCTCGTCGCCGGGGCGGAGTTCGAGGCGGCCGAGGCGGCGCGGGTCTTCATGCTCGACATGTATCCGCAAGGCCCGCTCGCCGAGGCCGATTTCGCCTCGGGCGACCCGTTCGAAGAGGCCGGCTTCGTCGATCGCGTGCCGTTTCGCGCCGACTGGCCCGGCCACGGGCTCTACTCCGAGGCGCCGAGCTGGACCAGCGCGCTGCGCCACCGGCTGATTCCCGGCGCGCGCTCGGACCTGTTCCTGGCCCAGAAGATCGCGCTGTTGCGCTACCGGCCATGGATGCGGCTTTCCGCGGGGCTGCATTGCGTGGCCGATGCGCGGCTCGCCCGGCGCGAGCTCATCTTCGGGCATTTCAAGTACAACGCCGATTTTCACCGCAAGGCCCGCGCCGAGGTCGCCCGGCGCCAGCATTTCAACGATGCCGAGGAATACCGCCGGTACCTCGCCCTCGCCGCGGAGGGGCGCGACGTGATCTTCGATCCGGCGGTCTCGGTGCCCTGGACGCAATGCGCCTTCGTGCGCCGGCGCCTGCGATGAGCGCCGCGCCGCCCGCCATCACGCCGGCCGAGATGCGGCGCTATTTCGAGCATGCGGGCCATCCGCTCTGGCGGCTGCGCGCGCGGCTTCTCGGCGTGAGCTGGGCGCAGGCGCGCGCGCATGCCCGCGCCTTCGACCATCCGCGCATCCGCGCCGCCCTCGACGCCTTCGAGGCCGGCCGGCTCGCGGATTTCCGCGATCTCAAGATCGTCACCGCCGCCATCGCCCCGGCCGGCGACCAGGCCCGCTTCGTGCAGGCCCTCGCCCAGTTCGACCCGCAGCTCGCCCGGACGCTGCCCCGCGACGGGGCCCGCTTTGCCCGCGCGAGCGGCATCGGGGGCGGCTCGCTCAACGTGTATCGCCTCGTCGAGGGGCCGCAGGGGCCGTGCTTCGAGAAGATCTATGCGCGCCGCTCGGCCTGTTTTCGCGCCATGCGCTTTGCCCATCGCAAGGTGCTGCCGCGGCTCGAGGGGGTGGCGCATCCGGCGCTGCACGACCTCGCCACGGGCGAGCGGCTCGCGGCGGCGCGCTTTGCCGTCGTGCCCTATCGCCGCCGCCGGCGCCGCGACATCGCCGTGGCGGCGCGGGTGGTGGCGCGGCTGCGCGCGGTGGATCTTTCGGGGCTGCGGATCCCGGAGGGCCTCGAGTACGATCGGCTCGAAGGC
>PUKW01000024.1 GCA_003550665.1 Paracoccaceae bacterium
ACTGCTCTTGTCATTGCTTCAGGATAGTAAGCACCCTCATATTCGTAAGTTACTGTAGGAAGTGGAGCATAACTATATTTTGCGCCATGTAAATTTACAGTACATAATCCTTCTGTAAAGCTATAAGAATTATATCCATCTTGAGGCTCATACGCATATCTTAAAACAAAATAAATATTTCTATTTATAATTGATGATTCTACTATAACTAAATCGAAGGAGATTGTTTTTGTATCAACAGGGATGAATATCTTATATTTATTTCGTTGATCAGAATACGGAGAGAAATGATTAGTAATTTGATCAGCGGATTTTCCTATTCCGGAAAAAAAGCGTTTTTTAGTAAAAACATATGTATCGCTTAGTGCAGTATAGTACATAATTTTGTTTTTTATAAAATACTCGAACCATGTTCTATCTTATCGGTGCTATATCTGTTGCACTGAATAGGAGATTTTAAAGGACAATAAATAGCTTGATCTAAACACTTAATGCCAACCATGCCGTGCCATGCATCTGGATTTCTCCCTACCCCATCAAATATCTCTGTGACATTAAATCTCTCCCAAAAATCAAACACACACATTCTTGCAGTTATTATTCTTGCTGGACCAATTGCATGAGGATTTAAAATTCCTCCATAATATGGACGTGATCTCCATGAATAATATGCATATTCAAGACACATGCTGACACTGACAAAATCTTTATAATCCATATTAGTTGTTTTTAAAGCACCGAAACAAAGACCATTTCTCCAAAATGTCAAATCTTCATAAATAAATAAAGGTTGTTCATATGGAGTATTACAATGCCAAGCTCCCCACCAAGGCCATCTTGTTCGATACCAAGCAAAGGTTCTTGGACCTGCTAAAATATCACCACCAATATGAAATCCAGTTCCATCCAAACACCAATTTTGTAATGCAGAAGCACAGGGCATGTGTAATGCAACGATTTGTCCTTGATGAATTAAGCCCCTTGCTTCACGGCCCATACCTGAACTGCCTACATACATAGTTGCGCCATAGAACGAATCCATTTCAGAAATGCCATATGTTCCATGAAAATTACGGCCACCACTTCTAAGTCTTCTAGTAACAGCAAAATTTGATCTCTGTGTAGGGTGTATTGTTTCAATACCTAAAATACCCTGATCTGTGTCAATAAAACACCAGCCAGTATAACAAGCCCCACTTCGCATTCTATATCCATCATCACGATTTCTTTGATGCCAGAAAAAATGCATTACACCAACTTCTTCACTGATTTTAAAACGAAGATTACTTTTAGCGTGTCCTGTGGTTATTTGACGGGACTGCCAATTTTCTCCGTCTTCGTCTACTTGAGCCATCCATATTTGTGGAGAACTCGTCCCTCTATGACAAGTTCCTAACCATGCATAATAAACTCTATCATTAAATCTCTGTGCTTGTGGTCCGATATGACCATGAGTAGTTATATTTGCATTTGGATCAGTTTCCCCAAGAGTAGGCTCAGTAGGGAGATGTGTAGGGTCACCAATTGGCTCCATACCAAGATCATCATATATTGCGCCTTCATCTTCAAACCATTCATCTGGATCAAATAAATAAAGAGGATCATTTGGATCAGGTAAATATTCTTCATATTCTTCATAAGGACTCATAATTATTCCTCCGGTAGTCCTGTTCTACGTACTCCTGCGATAATTGTATCTGCAACTGGATCTTTTCCTATATAAGGTATAGGTGATTTTTCTGGAATCCATTGATCAAAAGTATTTGTTCTTTCGACTGCAAAATGCCAAGGATCAGCATAAGGACTGTCTCCAATATATACTTGATTTAGAACAGCACCCATTACCCCTCTATGTGCTGATATATTATCAAATCCTAATATTCTCCCTAAATATTCGTTTTGATCTTGATCTTCTTTCCCAAATTCAATATCAACATAACAAGCGACCCCTCCACCTTTATCTTGATATAATTCTGGTCTATAAACAAAAATAGTCCCTGTATCTCTTAGATTACCATGCCATACGTTGTATTGACCTACGTTTATTTGTCGCAAAGCATCAGGAACAATATGACAGATTATTAAATGCATCCCAACATAATAACGATATCCTGTTACGTGTTCTTGATATTTACCTCTTGGTCTGCTTCCCTTTTTGCCCATAAATTCCTCTTATTCAATTTCAGCAACCCAACTAAGATTATTTCCTACAGAATCAGAAGAAGCGGATTTAAAAATAAACAGTGCATGTCTATAAATCGTGTGTTCGTGGTTTTGCCATGATTCCCAATTATCCCTAACGCTGAATAATTCAATTTTTATATTACTATTTAGTCTTTCTAAATTAGAATCTTCCATTTCTTGTGCGTTGGTATATGTATAACTGGTCCCTGTTATCCCTGTTTCTTCTCGAATCAAACTATCATTTTCATCATAAAATTTTAAAGTATATGTTGTCCCTTCTTCTGGACCTATATCTCCTTCTTCCTGTTCAACAATATAAGCAGTTTGTTGTATTCTATCTCGATGACTCCATGTAATCTCTAAGTCATATCCTGCTCTAACAAATACAGGATATATTTCATTATTTATACGAAAATTACCAGGAGGAT
>PUKW01000370.1 GCA_003550665.1 Paracoccaceae bacterium
CGGGCGGCTTCGATACGCGGCTGCGCAACAACGAGGACTGGGATTTCTTCATCCGGCTGAGCGAACAGGGCCCGATCGGCTTTCTCGACGAACCCCTGACGCTGGTGATCGCCTCGGAGGGTGGCATCTCGCGCAACCCCTATTACAGCGCCTTCAGCTTCGTCACGATCGTCGGCCGCATCCGCCGGCGCATCACCGATACGCGGGTGCTGGCCGATCATTACTCCACCGTCGCCAGCAATCTGCGCCGCGCCGGCAAGGATCGCTTCGCGCGGCGCTACCTGCGCGGCGCGATCGCGCTGCGGCCGCTGCAGATGCGCGCCTATCTGAAGTATCTCTACACGTACCTGTAGCGGCGGCGCGTCACTGGCCGGTGCAGCGCAGCACGACGCGCACGGTGCGGATCAGCACCGCGATGTCGGTGCGCAGCGAGACGCGCTGATCATAGGCGGCGTCGAAATGCGCGCGCGCAGCGAAGCTGGAGCTGTTGCGCGCCGAGATCTGCCAGAAGCCGGTGACCCCGGGGCGCAGCCGGAAATAGGCGGTGCCGGGATAAAGCGTGCACTGATCGGGCATCATCGGGCGCTGCCCCACGAGGCTCATGTCGCCCTTGAACACGTTCCACAGCTGCGGCAGCTCGTCGAGTGAGGTGCGGCGCAGGAGCCGGCCGAAGGGGGTGATGCGCGGATCGTTGAAGAGCTTCTGGCGCTCGTCCCATTCGGCGCGTGCGGCCGGATCGCCGGCGAGATGCTCGGCGAGCCGCGCCTCGGCATCGGGCACCATGGTGCGCAGCTTGACCATCCAGAAGATCCGCCCGCCCTGGCCGAGGCGTTTCTGCCAGTAGAAGGGCCGACCGCCATCGCGCGCCACCAGGAGCGCGAGGAGCACCAGCACCGGCACCAGGACCGGCAGCGCGAGCACGACCAGCGTCGCGTCGAGCCAGCGCTTGGCCGAATCACGGTAGAAGCGGGTCTGCCTGATGCTGTCGGCGGGTACGGCCTCGTTGCCGGAAAACCGTCCCTTCATGTGCAGCGTCATGGCTTCCCTCGCGCGGCGGTGGCGCAGCGCTTGCGCGCCCTGTTGCAGTATGCGTCTGTTGGTTTCGGGGCCCGCCGTGTCACGTGACGACCAAAAGCGGCTGTGGCGGACACTCGCGGAACTCCGGAAACCATACACAAGTCATTTTAATATTACATATACTTTTATGTGATGTAGAGAGAATTTTTATTCTTAGTTAACGACTCCGGCATCGGGCTTCATGCGCCGAGAACAACTTGGAGGTGAGTAATAAAAATTGATTCATCCCTTAGGTAGAAAAGCCATGAGAAAACGCAGGCTCCGCCGCCCCACAGCGGCGCCGGCGAGGGTATCACATTTCGTTTACTTATTGATGAAAGGCATTTTTTCTGGCAGCACATGACCTGCGTCAAGGAAGAGCCCGCATCCTGGGCATTTCCCTGCGGGAAGCGGAAGGAATGGGCGCCGGGCAGGCTGTGGCGGTGTCAATGCCGCAGTGCCGCAAATTCGTCTCGATTCATCAAGAATCCACGTGCGGGGTTTCGCGGAAGTGGCTAATGATCGAGGGTGGCAGGGGCGGATGCGCCGGTCGACACAGTGCGAGTATTACGGACGACGTTATGAACAAGGCTAACACCATCGGGATCTACAACGACTTTTTCGGGTTGCGGGAGCGTCCCTTCTCTCTGGTGCCCGATCCCGATTTCCTGTTCTGGTCCGACGGTCACCGTTCCGCCTACACGATGCTGGAATACGGCCTCATGACCCGCGCGCCGATCACGCTGATCACCGGCGAGGTCGGGGCTGGCAAGACCACGCTGCTGCATCACCTGCTCAAGCAGATGGACGACGATGTCAGCGTCGGGCTCGTCGCCAATGCCAGCGGCGACCGCGGCGAGCTCCTGCGCTGGGTCCTGCTCGCGCTGTCGCAGGAGGCGCGGCCCGAGGAAAACTATGTCGATCTGTTCAACCGCTTCCAGAACCATCTCATCGGGGAATACGCCGCCGGCCGGCATGTCGTGCTGATCTTCGACGAGGCGCAGAACCTCTCGCGCGAGGCGCTCGAGGAGCTGCGCATGTTCACCAACATCAACTCCAACAAGGACGAGCTGCTGCAGCTCGTGCTCGTGGGGCAGCCCGAGCTGCGCGACCTGGTGCGCCGGCCGGACCTGACCCAGTTCGCCCAGCGGGTCGCGGCGAACTTCCACCTCAAGGCGATGGATGCCGACACGGTGCGGGCCTATATCGCGCACCGCCTGAAAAAGGCCGGCGCAGTGTATGACGATCTCTTCTCGGATCGCGCCTGCGCGCTTATCTACGGCGCCACCGGGGGAGTGCCGCGGCTGGTCAACCAGCTTTGCGATCTCGTTCTGGTCTATGCCTATTCGGACGGGCAGCCGGCGGTGGTGCAGGACACCGTGCAGCGCGTGCTCGATGACGGCGTTTTCTTCGGACAGCGCAACCGCCCACAGGAGGAAAACTGAATGGTCGACGATATCAGGTTCTACCTGTCCCTGTTCTGGCGGCGGTTTCCGTATTTCCTCGTGCTCGTGGTGCTCGCGGGCGGGATCGGTGTCGCCGTCGCCTCGA
>PUKW01000198.1 GCA_003550665.1 Paracoccaceae bacterium
CGGCGCCTGCAGGACCTGATGGAGCAGCGCGGCACCTTCACCGACATCGCCAGCGACGTGCCCGATCCCAGCCCCGAGATCCGGCTGCGGGTCGACCGGCAGCAGGCGGCGCGCTACGGCGTCGATATCGACACGCTGGGCAGCACCGTGCAGCTTCTCACCCGCGGCGTGACGCTGGGCACCTATCTGCCCGCATTCGCCCCCGACGAGGTCGATATCCGCCTGCGCTACCCGGTCGAGGAGCGCACCTTCGCGCAGCTCGCCAATCTGCGCGTCGCCACGCAGACCGGCATGGTGCCGATCTCCAACTTCGTCGAGATCGCCGCGGCTCCCGCATCGCCGGTGATCAACCGCGTCGATGCGCGCAACGTGCAGACCATCTCCGCGGGGATCGCGCCGGGCACCACCGTCGTCGAGGAGATCGACGCGCTGCAGGCGGCCATCGATGCCGAGCCCTTCGCGGAAGGCGTCGATATCCGCTTCGCCGGCGAGATCGAGGATCAGCAGGAGACGCTGAATTTCCTGGTCGCGGCCTTCGTGGTGGCGATCTTCCTGATGTTCGCCATCCTGCTCGCGCAGCTCAACAGCTTCTTCCAGAGCGTCCTCGTGCTCTCGGCGATCGTCTTCTCGCTGGCCGGGGTGCTCTTGGCGCTGGTGATCCGGCAGGAGGCGTTCTCGGTGGTGATGAGCGGGATCGGCATCGTCGCGCTCGCCGGGATCGTGGTGAACAACAACATCGTGCTGATCGACGCCTATAACGAGCACCGCGCGAAGGGTCTTTCGCCGCCGGATGCCGCCTTTCGCGCCGGTGGCGAGCGGTTCCGCCCGGTGCTGCTGACGGCCGTGACCACTGTGGCCGGGCTGATGCCGATGGTGCTGGGGCTGACGGTGGATTTCTTCGCGCGCGACATGTTCTTCGGCGCGCCCTCGGGGCAGTTCTGGGTCCAGCTTTCGACCGCGATCGTGGGCGGGCTGGCGTTCTCCACCTGCATCACCATCCTGCTGACCCCCGCGCTGCTGGCATGGGACGGCAACCGCCGCGAACGACGCGCCGGCCGCGCGCAGGGCGCCGCCCCGGCGTGACCGGCGCGCTCCACCACGGCCGCCGC
Source organism: Paracoccaceae bacterium (assembly GCA_003550665.1). Taxonomy (GTDB): domain Bacteria; phylum Pseudomonadota; class Alphaproteobacteria; order Rhodobacterales; family Rhodobacteraceae; genus Alkalilacustris. The sequence goes on from PUKW01000198.1 coordinate 1,110, forward strand.
GCCCGGCTGATCAACGCTGTTCGCTTCGCGTTGACCCTGCCCGGCCGGGCGCCTATGCTGCGGCGCAGCAAAGGGGCGGCGCACATGGCAAAGACATCACGCGGCAAGCCGATCAACCTTGCCCTGCAGGGTGGCGGGTCGCACGGGGCGCTCACCTGGGGTGTGCTCGACCGCCTCATGGAGGATGATCGCCTGGCGATCGCCGATATCAGCGGCACCAGCGCGGGGGCGATGAATGCCGTGGTCCTCGCGGACGGTTATGAGCGGGGCGGGCGCGACGGGGCGCGCACGGCCTTGCGCGATTTCTGGAAGGCGGTCAGCGACGCGGCGCGGTTCTCGCCGATCCAGCGCAGCCCGTGGGACCGCGCGGACGGTAATTACAGCCTCGACCTGTCGCCCGGCTATCTCTTCATGGAAAGCGTCAGCCGCCTGTTTTCGCCCTATGATCTCAACCCGCTGGGCATAGATCCGCTGCGCGGGATCCTCGAGGGGCAGGTCGATTTCGACAACGTCAACAACTGCCGCGATATCGCCGTGCATGTCACCGCGACCCATGTGCGCACCGGGCGCGCGCGGATCTTCTCGCGCGGGGCCGTCACGACGGATGCGGTCATGGCCTCGGCCTGCCTGCCGCAGATCAGCCGGGCGGTGGAAATCGACGGCGAGGATTACTGGGACGGCGGCTACAGCGGCAATCCGGCGCTGATGCCGCTGGTCACGAGCGAGGCCAGCCCCGACATCATGATCGTGCAGATCAACCCCGTCGTGCGCCACGACACCCCGCGCAGCGCACGCGAGATCATCAACCGGGTCAACGAGATCAGCTTCAACACGTCGCTGGTCAAGGAGCTGCGCGCGATCCACCTGATGCAGCAGATGATCGAGGGTAAGCAGCTCGATCTCGGCCCGGCCGGCCAGACCTATCTGCACCTCGTCCATGCCGACGCCGAGGTTCAGGATCTCTCCGCCTCGAGCAAGTCGAACGCCGAATGGGGTTATCTGAACCAGTTGTTCGAGCGGGGCCGGGGCTGGGCCGATGCCTGGCTCGCAGAGCACTTCGACGCGATCGGTGAGCGTTCGACGCTCGATCTCGATGCGTGGTTCGACGATCCTGGCATCACGGCGCGCCCGGGGGCGTGACATGACCGGGATCGCCGTCATCATCCTTGCGCTCGGCGCGCTGATGTATCTGGCCTATCGCGGGGTCAGCCTGCTGCTGCTTGCGCCCGCCCTGGCGCTCTTTGCCGTGACCGCCTCGGAGGGCGGACCGGTGCTTGCCAGCTACACGCAGGTCTTCATGGAGGCGACGGGCGGCTTCATCATCCAGTATTTCCCGCTGTTCCTTCTCGGTGCGGTGTTCGGCAAGCTGATGGAGGCATCGGGCAGCGCGCGGGTCCTGGCCGACGGGATCATCCACAGACTCGGGGCGTCGCGGGCGATCCTCGCGGTGATCCTGTGCTGCGCGGTGATGA
>PUKW01000048.1 GCA_003550665.1 Paracoccaceae bacterium
CAGCGCGCGCTCGACGAGCTCAAGGATCCGGCGACGCCGCTCGCGCATGGCGCGATGATCCTGTTCGCCGGCGCACTGCTGCTGACGCCCGGATTCCTGACCGACGCGGTCGGCTTCGCGCTCCTTCTGCCGCCGGTGCGCACCGCATTGCTGCGCCTTGCGATCAGGCGCGGTATCGTCGGGCGCGCGCAGCACCCGTCGGCGGCGGGAGCCGAGGCCGCGCCGGGTTCCGGGCCGCGCGGTCCGGGTTCCGGCCCGCAGCGTGCGGGGCGCGTCGACATCATTGAAGGCGAATTCGAAGAGCACGACTCGCCCCCACGGACCGGCCCGCGCGGCGGTTCCGGCTGGACACGCCATTGAGGCGCGCTCGCCGGGGTGCTAGAGACGTGCCCGACCACGCAGACAGGTTTACCGAGGAGAGACACGACATGGCCGAGACCGGCAACGGCGCCGCGACGCAGCCCGCAGAGGGCGGCGCGCAGGAGGACAAGCCCAAGGTCAAGATGCAGGTGCTGTCGCAGTATGTGCGCGACCTGTCCTTCGAGAACGCGATGGCGCAGCGCAAGACCAAGCTCGACAAGGTTCAGCCCGACATCCAGGTGTCCGTGGCGCTCGATGCGCGCAAGCGCGACACCGAGAACCAGTATGAGGTGATCCAGAAATACAAGGTGAACTCGACCGACAAGGAGAGCCAAGAGGCGCTCTTCGTGCTCGAGCTCGAATATGCAGGGGTGTTTCAGGTCGAGAACGTCCCGAGCGAGCAGCTGCATCCCTTCCTGCTGATCGAGTGCCCGCGCATGCTGTTCCCCTTCGCCCGGCGCATCATCAGCGACGCGACCCGCGATGGCGGCTTCGCGCCGCTCAATCTCGAGAATATCGATTTTGTCGCGCTCTATCGCCAGCAGATCGCGCGCCAGGCCGAGCAAAAGCAGCAGGAAGGCGCGACGCAGAACGCCTGAGCCGTCAGCCCGCCCGGTTCCATAGGCAATCCTCGCCCAGCGCCGCGGTCAGCGCGGCGTGGGCCTCGGCCTCGGCCTCGGTGATCCGGGCCGGTAGCGCGCGCGGGCGCTGCCCGGGGCGCGATCCGTCGGCGTCCCCGGCAGACGCGCCCTCCGCCGCACCCGTGCCGGCGGGTGCGAGTGCGAAATCGGGCTGCCGCCCGCCGATGAGCTGCAGATACACCTCGGCGAGGATGCGCGAATCGAGCAGCGCGCCATGGATCTCGCGCGCGCTGTTGTCGATGCCGAAGCGCCGGCAGAGTGCGTCGAGGGACGCCGGCGCACCGGGAAACTTGCGCCGTGCGATGGCCAGAGTGTCCACCGCCCGCTCGGGCGGCAGACCGTCGCACGAGATCCAGCCAAGCTCGGCATTGATGAACCGCATGTCGAAGGCCGCGTTGTGAATCACGAGCGGCGCATCGCCGATGAAATCGAGGAAGGCCTGCGCGATGTCCTGGAAGGGTGGCTGCCCAGCGAGAAACGCATCCCCCAGCCCGTGCACCTCGAAGGCCTCCTGCGGCATCGGGCGGCCCGGGTTGATGTATTGGTGATAGTTACGCCCCGTCGGGACATGGTTGATCAGCTCGACGCCACCGATCTCGACGATCCGGTGGCCCTCATCCGGGCTCAGGCCGGTCGTTTCGGTATCGAGAACGATCTCACGCATCGCGACCCTCTGTGAGTATGCGGATCAGGTCCTGCACATCGCGGCGCGTCTGGTCAATGCTGCGCGTCTCGATGACATGATCGGCGCGGGCGCGCTTCTCGGCGTCGGGCATCTGGCGGGCGAGCAGCGTGTCGAGCTGCGCCTCCGTCATGCCGGGGCGGTCGAGCACGCGGGCGCGCTGAACCTCGGCGGGCGCGGTCACGACCAGGCTCGCGTCCATCTGTGCGTCGAGCCCGGTCTCGAAAAGCAGCGGGATATCGAACACCGCGAGCGGCGCCCCGGAGCGGCGGCTCGCGTCGATGAAAGCGGCGCGATCCTCTGCCAGGAGCGGATGCACGATCGCCTCGAGCCGTTGCAAAGCGCCGGGATCGTCCCGAAGCCGCGCGCGCAACGCATCGCGCGACACGGCGCCGTCGATGACAGCATCGGGAAAGGCGGCCCGGATCGGCTCGACGGCCGGCCCGCCCGCCGCATAGATGCGGTGCACGGCGGCGTCGGCATCCCAGACCGGCATGCCGGCCTCAGAAAACAGCGCCGCCGTGGTCGACTTGCCCATGCCGATCGACCCCGTCAGACCGAGCAGTAACGGCCGCTTCATGACGCGAGCACCGCGCGGCGCAGCGACGGGTCGACCTCGGGCCGGAGCCCGAACCACGCTTCGAACCCCGGCACCGCCTGGTGCAGGAGCATCCCGAGACCGTCGACCGTGCGCAGGCCCCGCGCCGTGGCATCCGTCAGAAACGGCGTCTGCAGCGGGGCATAGACGAGGTCCGTGACGAGCGCCCCCGCCGCGAGCGCCGCGGCGGGCAGATGGAGCGCGGGCTGCCCCGACATGCCGAGCGATGTCGTATTGACCACGGTCGCAGCATCCGCCACGAGCGCCTCCGGATCGTCCCAGTCGACCACCGTCACGGCCGGACCGAAGGCGTCGCGCAAGGCTTCCGCGCGCTCGCGCGAGCGATTCGCGATTCGCAGCTCGGGCGCGCCAGCATCGAGCAGACCCGCTACCACGGCGCGCGCCGCGCCGCCCGCCCCGAATACCGCCGCAGGCCCCGCGGCGGCGTTCCAGCCAGATGCCGACTGGCGCAGATTTTCGATGAACCCGTAACCATCGGTGTTGTCGGCCTCAAGCGCCCCGCCCGAAACGAAGGTCAGCGTATTCGCCGCACCGATGCGGGCCGCGCGATCGGTGACGCGATCGGCGAGTGCGAGCGCGGCTTCCTTGTGCGGGATGGTGGCGTTGACCCCGCGAAACCCCATGCGCGGCAGCGCGCGCAGCACCTCGGCCAGATCCGCCGGTTCGACCTCGAGCGGCACGTAATGCCCGGCGATCCCGTAGCGGCGAAGCCAGTGGCCGTGCAGCCGCGGCGAGCGGCTATGGGCAATGGGCGATCCGAGAACGCCGGCGAGCGGGATGGCTTCACTCACGTCTCGATGACCCCGCATTGTCCCAGATACCCGATCAGCGAGAGCAGCGGCAGCCCGAGAATGGCATGATAGGACCCGTCGATCCGGGCAAACAGGCGCACCCCTTCGGCCTCGATCCGGAACCCACCGACCGAGCCCGAGACATCCTCCCAGTTGCGCGCAACATAGCTGTCGAGATAGGCGTCCGAGAGCTTGCGCATCAGGAGCTGTGCCGTCTCGACCGCGCGCCATTGCGGCGCGCCGTCCCTGTAGATGACCGCCGCGGAGACGAGCTGCGGGCCGCAGTCGCGCATCCGCGCGAGCTGCGCGCGCAACACCTCGGGGCTTTCAGGTTTGGCAAGGATGGCGCCATCGAGGACAAGCACCTGATCGGCGCCGACGACCATCGCCTCGGGGGCGCGCGCCGAGATCTTGCGAGCCTTGTGCTCGGCGAGCGCGTCGGCAATGTCGCGCGGTGACGCCCCCTCTTCCTCGAGCGCGGCGCGAAGTCCCGCCTCGTCGATATCCGCAGCCCGGCAGGTCACGGCGATCCCGGCACCTTCGAGGAGCTGGCGGCGGATCGGGGATCGGGAGGCGAGGATCAGGTCGGGCGCCATGGGGAAAAGCCTGTTGATGAAGCACGCCGAGCCATCGGGACAGGGCGCACGCGGCGGTGATTGCAGCCCCGGGAGTTGCGTGAAGCGGGATCAAAGTCAAGTACGGGGTCCGGTCATCCACATGGGACAACATCGCGCGACACCTTGTGGACAAGCGCCCCTCCGCTGCGAAACGGAGAAACCATACAGATGTTAATCCTTGCTTAAGACCTTTCAAATATCTGAATTAAAAATAAAAATTAAGGGTATGTCGAACTTTCCAGAGTTATCGACAGTGTTATCCACAATGCGCCTTGATGTGCATGCACCAGTTGATGAACCGGTAATTCCACTTCCCCCCAGCGCCATCATCATCATCATCTTTCTCTTCATTCTTTATAGGTGTAGGACCCGAGGAGGCACCATGACGGGATCCGACATGACCGATCTGCTCTGGAGCGCGTATCCGTGGGTGAAGGCGGGACATATCATGGCGGTGATCGCCTGGATGGCCGGGCTGTTCTACCTGCCGCGTCTCTACGTCTATCACGTCGAACGCGGCTGGGACGCGGAACCGACGCGTGCGCTGTTCGAGACGATGGAGGAACGGCTGCTTCGCGTGATCATGAACCCGGCGATGATCGCGAGCTGGGGCTTCGGCCTCATCCTGGTGGCCACGCCGGGGCTGATCGACTGGTCGATGATCTGGCCCTGGCTCAAGGCCGTCGGGATCGCGGCGATGACATGGTTCCACATGTGGCTGGCCGGGCAGCGCCGCAAACTCATGGCCGGCGACGATGTCCTGACGGGTCGCGGATACCGGATGATGAACGAAGTCCCGACGCTGCTGATGGTGCTCATCGTTGTGTCCGTGGTGGTCAAGTTCTGAGGTGCGTTGACTCGCCCGGGCGACGGGTGTAGCGGGACTTCGGGCAGTTCTGCCCGCATCTCCCAGCGTCTGTGACCATGCGGCGTCACGAACCCACGGAATTCCCCAGATGACCGAGCAACAAGTGAACCTGTCCGACCTCAAGGCGAAGAGCCCGGCGGACCTTCTCTCGATGGCGGAGGACCTCGAGATCGAGAACGCGCCCTCCATGCGCAAGGGCGAGATGATGTTCTCGATCCTCAAGGAGCGCGCCGAGGATGGCTGGGAGATCTCGGGCGACGGGGTGCTCGAGGTTCTGCAGGACGGTTTCGGCTTCCTGCGATCCCCCGAGGCCAATTACCTGCCGGGTCCGGACGACATCTACCTGTCGCCGGACATGATCCGCAGGTTCTCGGTGCATACCGGGGACACGATCGAGGGTCTAATCCAGGCGCCGCGAGACAACGAGCGCTATTTCTCGATGACGCGGGTGACGAAGATCAATTTCGAGGAGCCCGAGCGCGCCCGCCACAAGGTGCATTTCGATAACCTGACGCCGCTCTACCCGGATGAGCGGCTTCACATGGAAACGGATGATCCGGCGACGCGGGACCGCTCGGCGCGGATCATCGACATCGTCTCACCGCTCGGGAAAGGGCAGCGCGGTCTCATCGTCGCGCCGCCGCGCACCGGCAAGACCGTCCTGCTGCAGAACATCGCGCATTCGATCGAGAAGAATCACCCCGATTGTTACCTGATCGTGCTGCTTATCGATGAACGTCCCGAAGAGGTCACCGACATGCAGCGCAGCGTCAAGGGCGAGGTGGTGGCCTCGACCTTCGATGAGCCCGCGACGCGACACGTCGCGGTCGCCGAAATGGTCATCGAGAAGGCGAAGCGGCTCGTCGAGCACAAGCGCGACGTGGTGATCCTGCTCGATTCGATCACGCGGCTCGGGCGGGCCTTCAATACCGTGGTGCCGAGTTCGGGTAAGGTGCTCACGGGCGGCGTGGACGCCAACGCGCTGCAGAGGCCGAAGCGGTTCTTCGGCGCGGCGCGCAACATCGAGGAAGGTGGGTCGCTGACCATCATCTCGACGGCGCTGATCGATACCGGCAGTCGCATGGACGAGGTCATCTTCGAGGAATTCAAGGGCACCGGCAACTCGGAGATCGTGCTCGACCGCAAGGTGGCCGACAAGCGCATTTTCCCCGCCATGGACATCCTCAAGTCCGGGACGCGCAAGGAAGAGCTGTTGATGGACAAGGGCGATCTGCAAAAGACGTTCGTCCTGCGGCGCATCCTGAACCCGATGGGGACGACCGACGCGATCGAGTTCCTGATCTCGAAACTCAAGCAGACCAAGACGAACGCGGAATTCTTCGACTCGATGAACTCGTGAGGCGGAACCGCCAGGCCGGATGATGGATACGATCTTCGCACCGGCGACAGCGCAGGGTAAGGCGGGGGTGGCGATCGTCCGGCTTTCGGGGCCGGAGGCCTGGGCCGCGGTCGCGCGCCTCACGCCGCGCCTTCCGTCGCCGCGGGTTGCGTCGCTGAGGCGTCTGAGCGACGCGAGTGGCGATCTGCTCGACGAGGCGTTGCTCCTGCTTTTCGATGAAGGTCAAAGCTTTACCGGCGAGGAGATGGCGGAGCTGCACCTGCATGGGAGCCATGCGGTGGTCAAGGCCGTGCTTGAAATCCTGGGTGGTATGCCGGGGCTGCGGATCGCAGCGCCCGGCGAATTCACGCGGCGCGCCTTTCACAACGGACGGCTCGATCTGACGCAAGTGGAAGGGCTTGCGGATCTGATCGAAGCGGAAACGCAGGCGCAGAGAAAACAGGCGTCGCGCGTTCTGTCGGGAGCGATTGGCGCGCGCGCCGCCGAGTGGCGCGGCCGGCTCCTGCGCGGCCGGGCCCTCATCGAGGCGATGATCGATTTTGCCGATGACGAATTGCCGGATGGGCTGATCGAGCGCGCAGTGGATGAGATACGTCCTGTGCTCGCGTCGATGCAGCAGGAGCTGGCGGGATCGGCGGCTGCGGAGCGCATCCGTGACGGCTTCGAAGTCGCGATCGTGGGGCCGCCGAATGCCGGGAAATCCACTCTTTTGAATGCGATAGCCGGGCGCGACGCCGCGATTACCTCGGAGCATGCAGGCACCACGCGCGACGTGCTGGAGGTGCGCCTCGAACTCGTCGGCCATGCCGTGACACTGCTCGATATGGCCGGGTTGCGCGAAAGTGCTGACGCCGTCGAGAAGCTTGGTGTCGCGCGGGCGAAGGCGCGCGCTGCGGCGGCGGATCTGCGCGTCTTTTTGCTGCCGGATGCAGGATGCATGACCGAAGTCGCGGTCGAGGACGACGATATCGTGGTGCGCGCCAAGGGCGATCGGGTCGCCGAGGATGTCTTCAAGGTGTCCGGTCTGACGGGTGAGGGGGTCGAGGAGCTGCTCGCGGCGATTGGCCGCGTCCTCGGGTCGCGTGTCGCGGGCGCGGCGACGATCACGCATGCGCGACATGCGTCCGGCTTGCGGGTGGCGACGGAGATGCTGGAGCGGATCGTCGCGGATGGCGGCGGGGCGGGCCGGGAACCAGAACTGATTGCCGAAGACCTCCGCTCCGTAATCCATACGCTTGACTCGCTTGTCGGTCGGGTCGATGTGGAGGAGATCCTGGGCGAGATCTTCGGGACTTTCTGTATCGGGAAATGAGGGTGTTTCACGTGAAACATGTCGATGTCGTCGTGGTTGGGGGCGGGCACGCCGGCGCGGAGGCCGCGCATGCGGCTGGGCGTCTCGGTGCGCGGGTTGCGCTCGTCACACTCAAGCGCGATGCGATCGGGGTGATGTCCTGCAATCCGGCGATCGGAGGGCTCGGCAAAGGCCATATCGTGCGCGAGATCGACGCGATGGGCGGGATCATGGGCCTCGCTGCCGACGCGGCCGGGATCCAGTACCGCCTTCTCAATCGCCGGAAGGGCCCCGCCGTTCAGGGACCGCGCGTGCAGGCCGATCGCGCGCTCTATCGCGGCGCCGTCCAGGCCATGATCGCTGCCAATCCGCAGATCGACCTGGTCGAGGGCGAGGTGGTCGATTTGCGCGTCGATCACGGGCGCGTCTGCGGGGTCGTTCTCTCGGATGGATCGGAAATCGTGGCTTCGGCCGTGGTTATCACCACCGGAACCTTCTTGCGGGGCTGCGTCCATATTGGAGACCGCAGTTACCCGGCCGGCCGGGTTGGCGAAGCGCCCTCGATCCGCCTTGCCGACAGGATTACCGATCTCGGCGTCGGATTCGGTCGCCTGAAAACCGGAACACCCCCGCGACTCGACGGGCGCAGCATCGACTGGTCCGTTCTGGAGGCGCAGCCGGCCGACACCGACCCGGTGATGATGTCGTTTCGCACCACGGTTCCGCAGAATCGTCAGGTCGCCTGCGGAATCGCGCACACGAATGCGCGCACTCATGACCTGATCGCGGAGAATCTGCACCGCTCCGCCATGTATGGCGGCCGTATCGCCAGCTCCGGGCCCCGATACTGCCCGTCGATCGAGGACAAGATCGTGCGGTTCAGTGACAAGCCGTCACATCAGATCTTCATCGAGCCCGAGGGTCTTGATGACGACACGGTGTATCCGAACGGAATCTCGACATCGCTACCCGAGGACATTCAGGACGCCTTCGTCAGGAGCATCCGCGGCCTCGAATCCGTGCGTATTCGCCAGCCGGGCTACGCGATCGAGTATGACTATGTCGATCCGCGTGCGTTGCGGGGGTCGCTCGAGATGAGGGATCTGGATGGGTTGTTCCTGGCCGGACAGATAAACGGAACGACCGGATACGAGGAAGCGGCCGGGCAGGGACTTCTTGCGGGGATCAACGCGGCGCACAGTGCAACGGGCCGTGGGTCGCTCATGCTGACGCGCGCGCAGGCATATATCGGTGTGATGATCGACGATCTCACGACCCGGGGCGTTGCCGAGCCGTATCGCATGTTCACCTCGCGCGCGGAATTCAGGCTGACGCTTCGTGCCGATAACGCCGATGAACGTTTGACCGGGCTTGCCAATGACATCGGGCTGATCGATGCGGATCACCGGGCCGCGTTCGAGGCGAAAGCGACCGCGCTCGAGCAGGCGCGGGTGCTGCTTGGATCGCTCGAATGGACGCCCGATGAGCTGCAACGGCTGGGATTGCGGATCAACCGGGATGGCGTGCGGCGCTCCGGGCTCGATCTGCTGGCGTTTCCGGGCGTCAATTTCGACACGCTGGCAGGCTTCTCTCCACGCGTGGCGGCGATTGCCCCGCAAATTGGCGCCCAGATCGAGCGTGAGGCGCAATATCGTCATTACATGAAGCGTCAGGACGCGGATGCGCGCGCCTTGCAGCGCGACGCCGCCTTCGTGCTTCCCGGGGATCTCGATTATGACCGCTTCGGGAGTATCCCCACGGAATTGCGGGAAAAACTTCGGGCGGCGCGTCCGGAGACAATCGACCAGGCGTCGCGGATTGATGGGATGACACCGGCGGCCCTGACCCTGCTGCTCGGGCATGCGCGCCGGGCGCAGTCCCGCGAGGCCGCCGAATGACGGGCAGCGGGCCCGGCGGGCATGTCGGTCCGGAGTTGCGCGATGTTTCACGTGAAACACTGGAGCGGCTCGAATGTCACGGCGCCCTGCTCACCAAGTGGAACCCGCGCATAAACCTCGTCTCCGCATCGAGCCTTGAGGAGTATTGGTCGCGGCATATCCTTGATTCCATGCAGCTCTTTTCCCTGCGCCCGGCCGATGCGTACTCCTGGGTCGATATCGGGACGGGCGGTGGATTTCCCGGCCTCGTCGTCGCGATTATCGCCGCGGAGCAGCAACCACGGATGCGGTTCACTCTTGTGGAATCGGATCACCGAAAGGCCGCGTTCCTCTCCCACGCGATCCGTGAGACCGGCGTCGCCGCGCATGTGACCACCGCGCGCGCGGAAGATACGCCGCCGCTCGGCGCGGATGTCATCTCGGCGCGCGCGGTGGCCCCGCTTGACCGGTTGCTCAAACTGGTCGAGCGGCACCTTGCGGCGGAGGGGCGCGCGTTGTTGCCCAAAGGCGCGGCTGTCGCGGATGAGCTGCGCTTGGCACTTGAACATTGGCGCTTCGATCTTCACAAGATACCGAGCGTGACCAATCCTGGGGCAACGATCCTGTCGATCGGAGATTTGAGCCGTGTCTAAGCTGAACCTTCGCGCCCGTCCGCAGATCATCGCGATCACCAATCAGAAAGGTGGCGTCGGCAAGACAACCACGGCGATAAATCTCGCCGCGGCCCTTGTGGAGCGCGGCGGCAAGGTTCTCGTCGTGGATTCCGATCCGCAGGGCAACGCGTCGACGGGGCTCGGCATCTTTTCGGGCGCGCGCGGCAGCACGACCTACGACCTGCTGCTGGAGGGGGCGCCGCTGAAGAACGTCATCCATGGCACCCGCATCGACGGCCTCGATATCGTGCCCGCCACGACGGATCTTTCCTCCGCCGACTTCCAGCTCGTGACCAACGAATCGCGCAGCTTCCTGCTGCGCAACGCGGTCAACCGGCACAGCGTCGGCGAACTCGGCTACGATTACGTCCTGATTGACTGCCCCCCATCCTTGAGCCTGTTGACGGTCAATGCGATGATCGCCGCGCATTCCGTTCTGATACCGCTGCAGAGCGAGTATTTCGCCCTCGAGGGGCTGTCGCAGCTCATGCTGACGATCCGGGAAATCCGGCAGAGCGCGAATCGCGCCCTGCGCATCGAGGGCGTTCTGCTGACGATGTATGACAAGCGCAACAACCTTGCTCAGCAGGTGGAACGCGATGCGCGCGAGACGCTCGGGGAGCTTGTCTTCGAGGTTGTTGTGCCGCGCAATGTCCGCGTCAGCGAGGCGCCGTCGCACGCCTTGTCGGTGCTGCAATACGATCCGACGTCGCGCGGAAGCCAGGCCTATCGCGCCCTCGCGGCGGATCTGCTCTCGCGTCACGGTGATCCCAAACCGCTCGAGAGGGTGGGCGCATGAGCGAGAAGCGCGGTCTGGGACGCGGGCTTTCGGCCCTCATGGCGGATGTCCAGCTCGATCCGGGGCCGCCCGCGGCCGGCGAGGTCGAGCGCGCCGACATGCGGCTTCCGATCGAGCGTCTGGCCCCCAATCCGGACCAGCCACGGCGAAACTTCTCCGACACGGCGCTGGAGGAGCTCACCGAGTCGATCCGCGCCAAGGGCGTGCTGCAGCCGCTGATCGTGCGGCCGAGCCCGACATCCGAAGGCGATTACGAGATCGTCGCCGGAGAGCGCCGCTGGCGCGCCGCGCAGCGCGCGCAGCTGCATCAGATCCCGGTGCTTATTCGCGACCTGACCGACACCGAAATGCTCGAAGTCGCGATCATCGAGAATATCCAGCGCGCCGACCTCAACCCCGTCGAGGAGGCGGTCGGGTATCGCAACCTGCTCGAGCGTTTCGGACACACCCAGGAGCAGCTTGCCGCCGCGCTTGGAAAAAGCCGAAGCCACATTTCCAACCTATTGAGATTGCTTCATCTTCCTGATGATGTCATCGATCTGCTGCGGGACGGAAAATTGAGCTCAGGGCATGCGCGGGCGCTGATCACCTGCGAAAATCCCGCAGAGGTCGCGCAGCGCGTGGTTGCGCGCGGACTTTCGGTGCGTGAAACCGAAAAGCTGACCAAGCGATCCGCACCCGGACAGAATCGGACGAAACCGCGGAAAACCGCGGCGAAAGACCCCGATACCCGCGCGCTCGAACAGGACCTCTCCGCGCATCTCGGCATGGCCGTCGATATCGCGCATGTTCCCGATACCGGCGCGGGCGTCGTCACGATCCGCTACACCAGTCTCGAAGATCTCGACAAGCTCTGCCAGGTTCTCTCGACACCGCGCTGACCTGCTCAGTCGGCCAGCAGCGCCGCGATGACCGAGTTGAGGACACGCCGGCCGATGCGCGTCGCGCGCAAGGACGCGCCGTCGCGATCGAGAACGCCGATCTCGGTCAGCGGGTCGATTCGCGAGTCGGGAAGGGTCTCGCCGGCAAGCCCTGCGAAGCGCTCGAGGTCGATCCCCTCGCAGATCCGCAGCCCGAGCAGGAGATATTCCACGGCCTGATCAGTTGGCGCAAGCGCCGTGCGGTCGGTTTCGCCATGTCCGGACAGCTCCACCTGCCGGAGCCATTGTTCGGGCTCGGTCAGGGTCTGCGTTGCGAGGCGCGCGGAGCCGCAGGACAGGCGTCCATGCGCGCCGGGGCCGATACCGGCGTAGTCACCGTAGCGCCAGTAAACCAGATTATGCCGCGATTCCTGACCCTTGGCAGCATGGGTGGAAATCTCGTAGGCGGGCAGACCGGCCGCATCACAGAGCTCCTGCGTGAGGTCATAGAACTCGGCGGCGGTATCGGCATCGGGAAGATCGCGCAGGCCGCCGGCCGCCTCGCGGCGCGCGAAGGCCGTGCCCGGCTCGATGGTGAGCTGATAAAGCGACATGTGGCCCTGCGCCAGCGCCAGCGCGCGGGTCAGCTCGGCGCGCCACTGCGCCAGCGTTTGCCCCTCGCGGGCATAGATCAGGTCGAACCCGACGCGGTCGAAGGTCTCGTTCGCGATTTCGAGCGCTTGAATGGCCTCCCCTGCGGAATGAATCCGGCCCAGCCGACGCAGCGAGTCGTCATCGAGCGCTTGAACCCCGAGCGACACACGATCGACCCCGCTGTCGCGGTATCCGCGAAAGCGCCCGGCCTCGACGGAGCCCGGATTGGCTTCGAGGGTGATCTCCAGATCGTTCGCGATCGGGAAAGTCGCGCGTACCGCCTCGATGACCCGCCCCACCAGTTCGGGGCTCATCAGGCTCGGCGTGCCGCCGCCGAAATAGAGCGTGTTGAGAACCCGCGGGCCCAGCTGCGAACCGATCCGGTCGATTTCGCTCAGATAGGCGCGCTCCCAGCGGCGCTCGTCGATCCGGTCGCTCACATGGGAGTTGAAATCGCAATAGGGGCATTTCGCGGCGCAGAAGGGCCAGTGCAGGTAGAGCCCGAAACCGCCTGCGCGCCAGTCGTCATGTACCGGTTGCGTCATCCGCGAAACACTTTTCGATCAACTGGTTGAATGCGTCGGCGCGGTGGCTGAGGCGGTTCTTCGCCCATCGGTCCATCTCGGCGAAGGTGCGATCGTGGCCATCGGGCAGGAAGATCGGATCGTAGCCATGCCCGTGCTCGCCGCGCATCGGCCAGACGATGCGCCCCGGCGCGGTGCCGAGCACGACCGTCTCCGCGCCATCGGGCCACACCAGCGCGAGCGCACAGCAGAACCGCGCGCGCCACGGCTCTTCGGCCCCTGCGACAATCAGCGCATCATGCACGCGCCGCATCGCCATGCCGAAATCGCGCCCCGCGCCCGTCTCCGCCCAATCCGCCGTATTCACCCCCGGCGCGCCGTCGAGCGCCGCCACCTCGAGGCCGCTATCGTCCGACAGCGCGGCGAGCCCCGTCGCCTGCGCCGCCGCGCGCGCCTTGAGCCGGGCATTGCCCTCGAAATCGGGTTCGGTCTCCTCCGGAACCGCGAGGCCGTGCGCCTGCGCGCCGGTCACGGCGACGCCGTAAGGGGCGAGCAGATCGGCGATTTCCTCGAGCTTGCCGGCGTTATGCGTGGCGACGAGCAGCCGATCCTCGCGAAACCGCCGGGTCACAGCGCCGCTTTCTGGGCCTGCATCAGGGTCTGCGTCGCCGCCTCGGCGCCGTCGAGCAGCGCCTCCATCTGCCCGCGCGAAAAGCTCGCCCCCTCGGCCGACATCTGTACCTCGATCAGCTTGCCGGCCCCGGTCAGCACGAAATTGCCGTCCGCCCCCGCCTCGCTGTCTTCGGCGTAATCGAGATCGATCACCGGCTGCCCGGCATAGATCCCGCAGCTCACCGCCGCGACATGGTCGATGATCGGGTCGGTGGCGATATCGCCGGCCTTGAGCAGCTTGTTCACCGCAAGCCGCAGCGCCACCCAGCCCCCCGTGATCGCCGCGCAACGGGTGCCGCCATCGGCGTTGAGCACATCGCAGTCGATGGTGATCTGGCGCTCGCCGAGTGCCGAGCGGTCGATCCCGGCGCGCAGCGACCGCCCGATCAGCCGCTGGATCTCGACGGTGCGCCCGGTCTGCTTGCCCGAGGCGGCCTCGCGGCGGTTGCGCGTCGTCGTCGCGCGAGGCAGCATGCCGTATTCCGCCGTTACCCAGCCGAGCCCGGTGTTGCGCAGGAATGGCGGCGTGCGATCCTCGATCGAGGCCGAGCACAGGACCTCGGTGTCGCCCATGCGGATCACGCAGGAGCCCTCGGCGTGGCGCATGGCGCCGGTTTCGATTGAAATCGGGCGTAAATCGCCTAGGTTTCGACCCGAGGGGCGCATCGCGTTTCCTTTCCGTGATTTCCCGCCAGATACTGTCGGCGCGGGGCGCGATGCAACCCCGATCGGCTGAATGAGAAGGGGGCGCAATGGCCCGGAGGCAGGATCACGGCACGGAGCAGGGCGCGGGGGCGAGTCTTCTGGGCGAGCTCAACGATCGCTCGCGCGAAGTGTTCCGCCGCGTGGTCGAGAACTACCTCGAATCGGGCGATCCGGTCGGGTCGCGTTCGCTGACCCGCGAGATGAACGAAAAGGTCTCCGCGGCAACGATCCGAAATGTCATGCAGGATCTTGAATATCTTGGCCTGCTCGACAGCCCGCATATCTCGTCAGGCCGGGTGCCGACCAATCTGGGCCTGCGGCTCTTCGTGGACGGGCTGCTCGATGTCTCCCCGGTCAATGCGGTGGATCGCGAGGCGCTCGATGCGACGATGGGCAGCAATGAGCGCGACGTCTCGGCCCTGCTCGACCAGGTCGGCTCGGCGCTTTCGGGGATCACGCATGGCGCCAGCCTCGTGCTCGCGCCCAAGCACGAAGCCCCGATCGAGCATATCGAATTCGTCAGCCTCGCCCCCGCCCGCGCGCTCGTGGTGCTGGTCTTCGCCGACGGCCATGTCGAGAACCGCGTCTTCGAGCCGCCGCCGGGCCAGACCCCGTCGGCGATGCGCGAGGCGGCCAACTTCCTCAACGCAATGGCGGCCGGACTGACGCTGACCGAGCTGCGCAACCGCATCAAGGGCGAGATCAGCCGCCGCCGCCAGGAGATCGATGCGCTCGCGCATCAACTCGTCGAGCGCGGCCTCGCAGTGTGGGAAAACGAGGGCGAGCCACATGAGCGGCTCATCGTGCGCGGCCGGGCGAACCTGCTCGAGGAGGCCGGCGAGCCCGACGAACTCGAGCGCATCCGCCGCCTGTTCGATGATCTCGAACGCAAGCGCGACATCACCGAGTTTCTCGAACTCACCGAGACGGGCGAGGGGGTGAGGATCTTCATCGGCTCCGAGAACAAGCTTTTTTCACTGACGGGTTCCTCTCTGGTGGTCTCTCCATATATGAACGCGGATCGCAGGATCGTCGGTGCGGTCGGCGTGATCGGGCCCACCCGGCTCAATTACGGCCGCATCGTGCCGATCGTGGATTACACGGCGCAACTGGTCGGGCGGATGCTCTCCGACCGGGGCAAGGGGTAGAGATGACAGACGCGAAGAAACAACACATCGACGAGACGAGCGCGATGGCGCACGGCGAGGACGCGCCCGAGGACGCGCCCGTCGCCGCCGCGACCGATCCCGAGATCGCCGCCGAGCTGGCTGCGCTGCGCAGAGAGCGCGATGAGATGCAGGACCGGCTGATGCGCGCGCTCGCCGATGCCGAGAATGCGCGCAAGCGCGCCGACAAGGACCGCCGCGACGCCGAGACCTATGGCGGCTCGCGCTTCGTGCGCGACATCCTGCCCGTTTACGACAGCCTGCAACGCGCCCTCGCGGCCGCGAAGGGCGCCAGCCCGGACGGTGGAAGCGATGCGCCGGTGATCGAGGGGATCGAGCTGACGCTGCGCGAGCTCGTCAAGATCCTCGAGCGCCACGGCGTCAGCCGTATCGCGCCCGAGGCGGGCGCGCCCTTCGATCCGCAGCATCACGAGGCGATGTTCGAGGCCCCGGTTCCCGACATCCCCGCGGGCAACGTCATCCAGGTCATGGCCGAGGGCTTCATCCTGCATGACCGGCTGCTGCGCCCGGCGCAGGTCGGTGTCTCCTCGACCCCGCCGAGCTGACGCGGTGCGCCCTCGCCCCCGGCTGGCGGGTGCGCCATGGCGCTGACCCGGCGCACGCTCTGGCTGTTGCGCCCGGGCTATCGCTTCGTGCGGTCGCTTTCGCCGGTGGGGCTGGCGCTGGGGACGCTGCTCTTCGCGGCCTCGCTCACGCCGAGCCTGATCCCGCGCGGGCTCGTGGTGCAAGGGGTGTTGTCGGGCCTGTCGCTCGCGGCCGGGTATGGCATCGGCTTCGGGCTGCGCTGGCTTTGGGATTATCTCGGCCTCGCGCGGCCGCCGCAGACACGCTGGGCGCTCATTGCCAAGCTCGCGGTCGCCCTGATCTGTGTAGGGATCGCCGCGATCGCGCTGTGGCAGGCCTCCGAGGCGCAGAACTCCATCCGCCACCTGATGGAGATGGAGCCCGTCGATACCGCGCGCCCCTTCAGCGTCGCGGCGATCGCCGTGGGGGTGTTCTTCGCGCTGATGCTGCTGGCGCGGCTCTTTGCGATGCTGACCCGGTTCGTGGCGCGGCGTCTGCATCATCGCGTGCCGCGGCGCATCGCGAATCTCTCCGCGATCACCCTGGTCGCCGCGCTGTTCTGGGCGGTGGGCAACGGCGTTCTGCTGGAGGCGGGGTTCCGGGCCGCCGATTCGACCTATCGCCAGCTCGACCGGCTCCTGCCCGACGACATGCCCGCCCCCGAGGATCCGCTCAAGAGCGGCAGCGCCGAATCGCTGCTCGCCTGGGAGGATCTCGGCCGCACCGGCCGCGAGATGGTCGCCGAGGGCCCGAGCGCGCAGGACATCGCCGATTTCACCGGTGACGAGGACGCCGAGGAACCGCTGCGCGTCTATGTCGGGCTCAATTCGGCGGAGACGACCGAGGAGCGGGCCGCGCTCGCGCTCGCCGAGCTGGAGCGCATCGGCGCGTTCGAGCGCTCGGTGCTGCTCATCAACATTCCGACGGGGACGGGCTGGGTGGATCCCAAGGCGCAGATGCCCGTCGAGTATCTGCATCGCGGCGATATCGCCACGGTCTCGATGCAGTATTCCTATCTCGCGAGCTGGCTCACGCTGCTGGTCGATCCCGATTACGGCGCCGAATCGGCGCGCGCGCTGTTCGACGCCGTCTATGAGCGCTGGCGCCAGACGCCGCCGGACGACCGCCCCGAGCTCTACCTGCACGGGCTCAGCCTCGGTGCGATGAACTCGGATCTGTCGGCCGATCTGTTCCAGGTGATCCGCGATCCCTTCGATGGTGCCTTCTGGGCCGGGCCGCCTTTCACGGCGCGAAGCTGGTCGCAGCTCACCGAACGGCGCGCATCGGACTCGCCGGCCTGGCTGCCGCGCTTTCGCGACGGGGCGGTGGTGCGATTTACCGCGCAGGAGAACCATCTCGGGG
The DNA here is from genome assembly GCA_003550665.1 of Paracoccaceae bacterium. Lineage (GTDB taxonomy): Bacteria > Pseudomonadota > Alphaproteobacteria > Rhodobacterales > Rhodobacteraceae > Alkalilacustris. The sequence goes on from PUKW01000048.1 coordinate 17,108, forward strand.
ACTTCGAGTCCGAATGGGGCCCGCCGCGCATCGCCTTCCTGCAATACGCCTCCGACCCGATCACCTTCTTCGAGCCGCAGAGCCTCTATCGCCCGCCGGGCTGGATGGCCGATGAGCGCGGCCCCGATGTCTCGCCGCGCTTCGAGTGGTATCCGGTGGTCACCTTCCTGCAACTCACCCTCGACATGATGACGGCCACGAGCACGCCGATGGGCTACGGCCATGTCTTCGCCCCGGCGCATTACATCGATGGCTGGGTCGGGGTGACCGAGCCGGAGGGCTGGAGCGACGGTGACATCGACCGGCTCAAGGCGAAGCTGACCGACCGCTTCGCCGATCAGGACTGATCCGCGGCGAGCCCCTTGAGCTCGTAGATCAGATCGAGCGCGTCGCGCGGGCTGAGCGTGTCGGGGTCGAGCTGCGCGAGCCGGTCGCGCAGCGGCGCGTCGCGGTCCGGGGCGGGGGCCGCGGCGGGAACCGAGAACAGCGGCAGGTCATCCACGAGGGTGCGCCGGCTTTGCGAGCGCTCGCCCGATTCCAGCGCCTCGAGCACCACCCGCGCGCGCTCCACGACCGAGCCGGGCAGCCCCGCGAGCCGCGCGACCTGCACCCCGTAGGAGCGATCCGCCGCGCCGGGGCGGACCTCGTGCAGGAAGATCACCTCACCCTCCCATTCGCGCACCGCGACGGTGGCGTTCTCGACCCCGTCGAGCTTAGCGGCGAGGGCCGTGAGCTCATGGTAATGCGTGGCAAACAGCGCGCGGCAGCCATTGACGGCGTGCAGATGCTCGAGCGTCGCCCAGGCGATCGACAGGCCGTCATAGGTCGCGGTGCCGCGGCCGATCTCGTCGAGGATCACCAGCGCGCGCGCATCGGCCTGGTTGAGGATCGCCGCAGTCTCGACCATCTCGACCATGAAGGTCGAGCGCCCCCGCGCGAGGTCGTCGGCCGCGCCGACGCGGCTGAAAAGCTGGCTGACGAGTCCGATGCGCGCACGGCGCGCGGGCACGAAGGCCCCGGCCTGCGCGAGCAGCGCGATGAGCGCGTTCTGGCGCAGGAAGGTCGATTTGCCCGCCATGTTGGGCCCCGTCACGAGCCGGATCGCCGCGCCCGGCTCGGCGGGGCTGAGGGTGCAGTCATTGGCGATGAAGCTTGCGCCCTCGGCGCGCAGCGCGCGTTCCACGACCGGGTGACGCCCGCCCTCGATCTCGAGCGCGCGGCCGCTGTCGAGCTCGGGCCGGCACCAGTCCTCCTCGGCGGCGAGGGTGGCAAACGCCGCAGCCAGATCGAGCTCCGCGAGCCCCTGCGCAGCAGCCGCGATGGCCTCTGTGCATGCCAGAACCGCGCCGCGCAGCTCCTCGAAGAGCCGTCGCTCGATCTCGAGCGCGTGGCCGCCCGCATTCAGGATGCGCGTCTCGAGCTGCGAGAGCTCCGTGGTGGTGAAACGCAGCTGATTGGCCGTGGTCTGGCGGTGAATGAAGGTCTCCGACAGCGGCGGGTTCAGCATGCGCTCGCCATGCGTCGCGGTGGTCTCGACGAAATAGCCGAGCACATTGTTATGCTTGATCTTGAGGGAGTTTATCCCGGTCAACTCCACATATTGTGTTTGCATCCCGGCGATGACGCCACGCCCCTCGTCGCGCAGCTTGCGCGCGGCGTCGAGATCGGCGTCGTGCCCCGCCGCGATCAGCCCGCCATCGCGCAGCTGCGGCGGCGGCTCGGCCACCAGCGCGCCCTGCAGGGTCCCGGCGAGCGCGTCATGGCCGTCGAGTGCTGTCGCAGCCGCGCGCAGACGCTCGGGCAGCTCGGCATCCGAGAGCATCGCGGCGAGCGCCCCGGCGCGGTCGAGCCCGTCGCGGATCGCGGCGAGGTCGCGCGGCCCGCCCCGCTCGAGCGACAGCCGCGACAGCGCGCGGTCCATGTCCGGCACCCGGCGCAGGCTCTCGCGCAGCGCCTCGCGCAGTGGCGCATCCGCCGCGAGATGACCCACCGCGGCGTAGCGCGCGGCGATCTCGGCGGGCTCGCAGGAGGGGCTCGAGAGCCGGCGCTCGATCAGCCGGCCGCCCGCCGCGGTCACACTGCGATCGACCACCGACAGCAGCGACCCCTCGCGCCCGCCCGACAGGCTCCGGGTGATCTCGAGATTGCGCCGCGTGGCGGCATCGATGCGCATCGCCGCGCCCGCGCTCTCGCGCACCGGCGCGCGCATCAGCGGCATCTGCCCGCGCTGCGTAAGGTCGAGATAATCTGCGAGCGCGCCCATCGCGGCGATTTCGGCGCGCTCGAAACTCCCGAAACCCGCCAGCGTGCTCACCCCGTAGAGCGTGCAGAGCCGCCGCTCGCCGGCCGCGCTGTCGAAGCTCGCCCGCGCCAGCGGCGTCAGCGCCGCGCCGGCCTCCTCGGCGAGCGGGCGCAGCGCGGCCTCCTCCGTCTCCGGCACGAGCAGCTCGCGCGGGGTGAGCCGGGCGAGCTCGGCGCAGAGCGCTTCGGGCGCGCAGGGCATCACCCGCAACGCCCCCGTCGAGATATCCACCCAGGCCAGCGCCCCCGCCCCGCGCAGCGCGGCGTAGGCGGCGAGGAAATTGTGCCGCCGCGCCTCCAGAAGGCTCTCCTCGGTCAGTGTGCCGGGGGTCACCAGCCGCACCACCTCGCGCCGGACCACGGCCTTCGAGCCGCGCTTCTTTGCCTCGGCGGGGTCCTCCATCTGCTCGCAGACGGCGACGCGGTGGCCCTTGCGGATCAGGGCGAGCAGGTAGCTCTCGGCGGAGTGGACCGGCACGCCGCACATCGGGATATCGGCCTCCGCGTGCTTGCCGCGCTTGGTGAGCGCGATGTCGAGGGTCTCGGCGGCCTTCGCGGCATCGTCGAAGAACAGCTCGTAGAAATCACCCATCCGGTAGAACAGCAGCGCATCCGGATGCTGTGCCTTGATCTCGAGATATTGCGCCATCATCGGCGTGGCGGCGGCCTGCGTCACGAAATCCCCCGTTTCCCCGCCGTGACCCTAGGCAAGCGCGCCTGGCGGTGAAAGCGCCAATGTGCGGCCGTTGTTGTGAGGCGTGCCGCGTGCCGCTATCAGTGATGAAGGCAGGGAGGACACCAGATGAACGACAATTCGCGTTTCACGCCCGAGGAGGCGTTGGCCTATCACCACGAGCCCAAGCCCGGCAAGTTCGACATCACCCCGTCGAAGCCGATGACGACGCAGCGCGATCTCAGCCTGGCCTATTCACCCGGCGTCGCGGTACCCGTCGAGGCGATCGCCGCGCGCCCCGAGACGGCCTATGACTACACCAACAAGGGCAACATGGTCGCCGTCGTCTCCAACGGCAGCGCGATCCTGGGCCTCGGCAATCTCGGCGCGCTGGCCTCGAAGCCGGTGATGGAGGGCAAGGCGGTGCTCTTCAAGCGCTTCGCCGATGTCAACGCCGTCGATATCACCCTGGACAGCCAGGACGCCGAGGAGATCATCGCCGCGGTGCGGATCATGGGGCCGTCCTTCGGAGGCATCAATCTCGAGGACATCAAGGCGCCCGAATGCTTCATCATCGAAAGCCGTCTCAAGGACGAGATGGACATCCCCGTCTTCCATGACGATCAGCACGGCACGGCCGTGATCTGCGCGGCGGGGCTGATCAACGCGCTGCACCTGACGGGCAAGACGCTCAAGGAGTGCCGCATCGTGCTCAATGGCGCGGGGGCCGCGGGGATCGCCTGCATCGAGCTGCTCAAGGCGATGGGCGCGAAGCACGAAAACTGCATCGTGTGCGACACCAAGGGGGTCATCCATACCGGCCGCGAGGCGGGGATGAACCAGTGGAAGTCGGCCCATGCCGTGGAGACCGATCTGCGCAGCCTCGAGGACGCGATGCAGGGCGCGGATGTGTTCATCGGCGTGTCGGTGCGCGGAGCGGTGACGTCTGAAATGCTTGCGAGCATGGCGCCCGATCCGGTGATCTTCGCGATGGCCAACCCGGACCCGGAGATCACCCCGGAGGAGGCGCACGAGGTGCGCGAGGACGCGATCGTGGCCACCGGACGGTCGGACTACCCCAACCAGGTCAACAATGTCCTCGGTTTTCCCTACCTGTTTCGCGGCGCGCTCGACGTCAATGCGCGCGCGATCAATGACCCGATGAAGATCGCCTGCGCCGAGGCCCTCGCGGCGCTCGCGCGCGAGGATGTGCCCGACGAGGTCGCGCTCGCTTACGGGCGCAAGCTGAGCTTCGGGCGCGATTACATCATCCCGGCGCCCTTCGACCCGCGCCTCATCCACCGGATCCCGCCGGCGGTCGCGCGCGCGGGGATGGATACCGGCGTGGCGCGCAAGCCGATCGTGGACATGACGCGCTACGAGCATGACCTGCTCGCGCGGATGGACCCGACTGCGAGTATCCTGCAGGGGCTCAACACCCGCGCGCGTGCCGCGCAGGCGCGGATGATCTTCGCCGAGGGCGACGATATCCGCGTGCTGCGCGCCGCCATCGCCTATCAGCGCTCGGGGCTCGGCCATGCGCTGGTGGTGGGTCGCCACAACGACGTGCGCGACAAGCTCGAGGGCACCGGGCTCGGCGACGCGGTCGAGGAGCTCGAGATCGTCAACGCCGCCAATACCCGCCATCTGCGCGCCTACAAGGACTTCCTCTATGCGCGGCTGCAGCGGCAGGGCTACGACCGCCAGGACATTCACCGCCTCGCCGCGCGGGACCGGCACGTTTTTGCCGCGCTGATGCTCGCGCATGGGCATGGCGACGGGCTGGTCAGCGGAGCGACCCGCAAGGCCGCGCAGGCGATGGACCTGATCAATCACGTCTTCGATGCCCGCGCGCATCACGGCGCCGCGGGCGTCACGGCGCTTCTGCACAAGGGGCGGATCATCCTCGTGGCCGATACGCTGGTGCATGAATGGCCCGACGAGCACCAGCTCGCCGACATCGCGACCAAGGCCGCCGGGGTGGCGCGCCATCTCGGGCTGACGCCGCGCGCCGCCTTCGTGAGCTTTTCGACCTTCGGGCACCCGGTCTCCGAGCGGGCCGAGAAGATGCAGCGCGCGCCCGAGGTGCTCGATGCGCGCGGGGTGGATTTCGAATACGAGGGCGACATGTCCGTCGATGTCGCGCTCAACATGAAGACGATGGCGAATTACCCCTTCAGCCGGCTCACCGCACCGGCCAACATCCTCGTGGTGCCGGCGCGGCATTCGGCCTCGATCTCGGTCAAGCTGATGCAGGAGATGGCCGGCGCCACGGTGATCGGCCCGATCCTGACCGGGGTGACGAAGCCGATCCAGATCTGCTCGACGGGCTCGACGGTCAACGACATCCTCAACATGGCGGTGATGGCAGCCTGCGATGTCGGCCGCCGATGAGGCCGGGGCCGCGCAACCTGATCACCGATATCGCGGGGCTTGCCGTCGGCAACGCCGAGGACCACGCGCTCAAGTCGGGGGCCACCGTGCTCGTGGCGGAGGCGCCGGTGACGGCGGGCCTGCATGTGATGGGCGGCGCGCCCGGCACCCGCGAGAGTGACCTGCTTGCTCCCGACAAGCTGGTGCAGCAGGTCGATGCGCTGGTGCTGTCGGGGGGCTCGGCCTTCGGGCTGGATGCGGCCTCGGGGGTGGCGGATGCGCTGCGCGAACGCGGGCGCGGCTTCGAGGTCGCCGGGCAGCGGGTGCCGATCGTGCCCGGCGCGGTCCTGTTCGATCTGTCGAGCGGCGGTGACAAGGGCTGGGACGAGAACCCCTACAAGGCGCTGGGGCGCGGGGCGCTCGATGCTGTGGGAGCGGAGTTCGCGTTGGGCACGGCCGGCGCGGGCACCGGGGCGACGACGATGGATCTCAAGGGCGGACTCGGCTCGGCCTCGGTGATGCTCGAGGATGGCCCCTGCGTGGGCGCGCTCGCGGCGGTGAATGCGCTGGGCTCGCCGGTGGTGCAGGGCGGGCCACATTTCTGGGCCGCGCCCTGGGAGATTGGCGGCGAGTTCGGCGGGCTCGGTCCGGCGCCGGCGCATGACCCCGCCATCGAGCCGCGCCCGCTGCCCGGCGCGGGCGAGTCCACCACCATCGCCATCGTCGCCACTGACGCGACCCTCACCCAGGCGGAGGCCACGCGCCTCGCCGTGGCCGCGCATGACGGGCTCGCCCGTGCGCTCGTGCCGAGCCATACGCTGTTCGATGGCGATCTCGTCTTTGCCGTGGCAACCGGGGCGCGCGCACCCGCCGGCCCGGCCGAGCAGCTGCGCCTCGGCCACGCGGCGGCGCTCTGCCTGGCGCGGGCCGTGGCGCGCGGGGTGCATGCAGCGCGCCCGGCGCCCGACGATCCGAAGCCCGCCTGGCAGGCGCGGTTCGGCTAGAGCGCGTCGCGTTCATTTGCATTCTCGCGCCGCCCTCTAACCTCTTGAAATCGCGCGTTCGAGGAGCACAAAACCGGTTCCCACTTTTGCGCAACATGCTTTAGGGTTCGATCAGTTCGAAATCGGGATCGGCCCGGATTTGCGCGACATGCGCGGCGTAGGCCTGCGCGAGGGTGTCGCGCTCCGCCTCGGTCCAGGGATCGTAGCGGCCGTACTCGGCGCGGGGGTAGCGCTCCTGAAGCTCGACGCGCCGGGCGAAGGCGGGCTTGACGCCGTCGCGCGCAACGGCGCGCAGAAGCTCGGCAATCGCGCGGCCCGAGGCGGTGGGCCGTTCCTTGCGCCCGGCCGGATATGTCAGCTGCGCCGCCTCCACGCCGGGACCGCAGAGCGCGGCGAGGAGGCGCGGCTCGAGCACACGGAAATCCTCGTAGCGCCACACCCGGATCGCGGCGTGCGGGAACGCCGTGCGCAGGGTCTGCAGCACGCCTTGCCAGTTCGGCCGCCGCGCCATCACCATTGCCTTGAATTCCGCCTCCGGCACGAACCGCCCCGGCGAGGCCGAGCGCAGGAACTCCACATAGGCGGCGGCGAAGAACTCGGGATAGCCGCGGATCGCGAGATACACCTCGTCGACGCGCAGCGGCATCGCCTGGGCGAATTTCTGCGCCATGCGGTGCCGGTGTCCGTAGAGCTGACCGCGCTGCACGCAGTGGCCGCAATGGCCGAGCATGTTCTCTTCCGACAGCACGATGCGCTCGGGTGCGGTTGCGAGGATCGGCGCGAAGAATGCCGCCGAGAACGCCGCGAGCTCATCATCCGAAACCCGGCGCTTGCCCGAGGCGAGCGCCGGGCGCAGCCGGGGTGCCACGCCCAGCATCTCGTAGGCATTGACCTGCGCGGGCACGGTCACGTCGCGGCGCAACTTGCGGTGATGGACATAGGCGATGGCGCGCTCCGCCAGATCCTCCGCGTTGCGGTTGAGTACCGACTGGATATGCGAGGTTGCGGTCTTGTGCGCGCCGCCATGCAGGACGAGCCGGGTCATCGCGGGGATCGTGCGCGCGCGATGCTCAAGGCACGGTGATCAGGAATTGCTGGCCCTGAAGCTCCGGTGGGAAGTCCAGACCGCGCGCCGCGAGCTCGTCGCGCACCGCCTCGCGCACATGCTTGCGGCCCTCGCGCTGCCAGCCGAAATCGTCGCCCGCGATGATCCCGCCGGGGCGCACCTTGTCGAAGGACAGCGCGAGATCCCGGCGCACGAAATCATAGAGATGATTGCCGTCGATATAGACCCAGTCGAAGTGATCGTCGGGGTATTCGGCGAGTACCTGCTCGGAAAAGCCCCTGCGGATCACGACCGCGTCGCGATCGGCGAAGCGGGCGGTGACATGCTCGAACATCTCGCGCATGGCGTCGTGCTGCCTGTTCTTGGCGTGCACCCAGGTGTCGGGGTTGGCATCGGCCAGAAGATCCCACGGATCGATGAGCACCAGCTCGCGCGGGGCGGTGATCTCGAGGATCGAGGCGGTGAAATCGCCATTCCAGACGCCGATCTCGGCGCAGCGCCCGCCATGGGGCAGCCGGGCGAGCATCCGCTCGCGGTTGGCCTGGCGTTTGGCCTTGCGTGCGGCGCGCTCGGCGGCGGGGGTGTCGGTCATCGGCTCACTCCGTCACTGTGGTCGGCGGGGCGGCCCCGCAGAGCTGCAAGAGCTCGGCGCGCAGCGCCGCGTAATCGGGATCATCGCGCAGCTCGGCGAGCCGGGCGCGGTGCTGCGCGCGGGCCTCGGCGTCGAGCCGCGCGACCTCGGGATCGGCCATCAGCCGCGCGATCTCTGCCTTCACGGCGGGCATGTGGCGCAGGATCGAGCGGTCCGTCGCCCCAAAGCGGCACCAGCGCACCCAGTATTCGGAGGACAGCGTCTGGCGCACATGGTTTGCGCGCCCGCGGTCGCGCTTGAGCAGGTAGCAGTCGATCGAGCGCACCGCGTAGTGGTTCATCTGTGCGATCCCGTAGCCGAGCGCGCGAAACGGCCGCCGCGGATCGCGCCCCGGCACCGCATCGGCGAAGGCCGAGCGCCAGCGCACTGCCGTCTCGTCGGTGTAGTGCGGCGCGTGCAGGCCGAGCTTGTCGAGCGCGGCAGGGCGGCGAAACAGTGTCTTGACGAAGCGCTTCTCCCCGGCGCCGTCGCCGGCCGGTTCGCACTCGGTCAGCGGCTCGAGCACCCCGTCCAGCAGCCCGACATGGCCATTGTTGGAAAACATCCGCCAGGTCACCGGGATCGCGTCGGCGTCGAGGTAATGGTTGAGCAGATCGGCCAGATGCCCTGCACCCACCCCGATATTGAGAAACTCGTCCACATCGCTGACGAGCACCCAGCGCGCCGCGTCATAAACCGCGTCCGCGCGCGCGTATTTGAGCGCCGATTTGTGCGGCCCGCGACGCAGGACTTCGTTGTGGCGGTGATGCACGATCCCGAGCGCGTCGAGTCGCTCCAGCAGCCGGTCGGTGCCGTCGGTGCAGTCATTGGTGTAGATCAGGAAGGTGTCGAAGCCGATGACGCGGTGATAGGCGACCCATTCGAGCACGAAGGGACCCTCGTTCTTCATCGTCGAGACGATGAGGGCGGGGGCGAAATCATCTCGGTCCATGCGTCACCAATCCGGGCATGCCACGCCTTGGCCGCATCATCTGGCGGGCGCGGCGCATACGCATTCAAGATGTAGCAATTTCCGCCCCGGTGCAAAAGCCTTAATCGCGTCGGCCGCCGCGACCGCGACGCGCCGGCGCGGTTGACATGGCGCGAGTTTCGCGTGTGAATTGCGGTGTCGTGCCGGCCCGGTCGGGCCGCACCGGAGGAAACAGGGAGAGAGTCATGAAAAAGACGATGGGAGCTGCGTTCTGCGCGGCAATCGCGGCCGGTTCGGGCGCGCATGCCATGGAGCTGTCGATCGCGACGGGGGGCACCGGCGGCGTGTATTACCCGTATGGCGGCGGGCTCGCCGAGATCATCGGCGATCACGTCGAGGGCTACACCGCCAGCGTCGAGGTCACCGGCGCCTCGGTCGAGAACATGGCGCTGATCTCGCGCTTTGACAGCGATCTGGCGCTCGCGCTCGCCGACACGGTGTATGACGCCTATCACGGCGAGGGCGATTTCGAGGACCGGCACATTCCTGAGACCCGCGCGCTGGCCTCGATCTATCCCAACGCGGTGCAGATCGTCACCCTCGCCGACAGCGGCATCGAGAGCCTCGACGACCTGCGCGGCGAGCGCGTGTCGGTCGGCGCGCCGGGCTCGGGCACCGAGGTCAGCGCCGAAACGCTGCTCAATGCCAACGACATCACCTATGACGATTTCGACCAGGAGCGGCTGAACTTCAACGAGACCGCCGACGCGCTGCGCGATGGCGACATCGTGGCCGGGTTCTGGAGCGTCGGCCCACCGACGAGCTCGATCATGAACCTCGCCGCGACGCGCGACATCGCGATCCTCGAACTCAGCGAGGAGGAGGTTGCCAACGCCATCGACGCGCAGCCGGTGTTTGCCGAATACTACCTGCCCGGCGGCACCTATGAGGGTGTCGAGGACGATGTGCGCACCATCTCGACGCCCAATGTCCTCGTCGTGCATGCCGACATGGAGGAGGAACTCGCTTACGAGATCACCCGCGTGCTCTTCGAACACACCGACACGCTGATCGATGTGCATCCGGCCGCCAATGACACCACGGTGGAGTTTTCGCTCGGCTCGACGCCGGTTCCGTTCCACCCCGGCTCGATCCGCTACTACGAGGAGATCGGCGAAGAGGTGCCGGACGACCTGCGTCCGTGAGCCTTCGAGCGACGGGGCGGCCGCTCATGGCCGCTCTTTTCCTGCTCCCCCCGAGCGCGGCGTCCGGCGCCGCGCTCGAAATCCTGCGCGCGGATGACAGCGCGCTTGCCGAAATCGCACTGCCCGAGGACGGCGCATGGTGTCTCGACTGGCGCCATTCGGTCACCGGCGGCGCGGTGCAGGATTGCTTTACCGTCGCGGAAGGCCGCATGACCCTCGCGCGAAGTTATCTGCATGACGCCGCCGCCGGGCTCGGCCACATCGCCGGGCGCGGCACGCAGCGGAGCGCGCCGGGCGGCGGTTACTGGATCGAGGATATCGACGAGCCGGTGCCGGGCGATGCGCTGCGTCTGCGGGTGGGCAGTGCGCGGGTCGGCCATCGCGTCACCGCGGGCGACACCGAGTTTGAGCTGTCGCGCCACGCCGCCGGGGAGCGCGTCACGCTGCGCCCGGCCGAATCGTCCAGAGGAGACTGATGGCCCAGCCGGAGATCCCCGACCAGCTGCGATCGGCCGACGCGGTGCAGCCGCGCCCCGTGCTCATCGCCGTCACCATCGTCGCGGTGGCGATGTCGCTGTTTCAGCTCTATGCCGCCGGGGTGCAGCCGCTCGGGCTGTTCTATCAGCGCAGCATCCATCTCGGCTTCGTCATGGTGCTGGCCTTCCTGATCTTTCCCGTCACCGGTCAGCGCCGGGCGCGGGGGCCGGTCGGCTGGGTGGTCGATCTGGCCTTCCTGAGTGCCGCGTTCATGTCGGGCTTCTACATCGTCTGGTTTCTCGACGACATCATCGACCGCGCCGGATTCTGGACCGAGACCGATATCTGGATGGGCGTGATCGCCACGATCACCGTGCTCGAGGCCAGCCGGCGCGCCGTGGGGCTGGGCATGACCGTGATCGGGATCATCGCCATCGTCTATGCGATGGCGGGTCCGCGCGGCGCGCTGCCCTGGTTCGGCGAGTGGATGCCGGGCATCATGTCGCATCGCGGTGCCAATCTCGACCGGCTCGTCGGGCAGCTCTATCTGGGGCAGGAGGGCATCTTCGGGCTGCCGCTCGGAGTGGCGGCGACCTATGTGTTCATGTTCGTCCTGTTCGGCGCCTTTCTCGAGGTCACCGGGGCGGGGCGCTTCTTCATCGACATGGCCTTCGCTGCGACCGGGCGGCGCCCCGGCGGGCCCGCCAAGGCCGCCGTCATCGCCTCGGCGGGGATGGGCTCGATCTCGGGCTCGGCCATTGCCAACGTCGTCACCACCGGGGCCTTCACGATCCCGCTGATGAAGCGGCTCGGTTACAAGCCCAAGCAGGCCGGCGGCATCGAGGCCGCCGCCTCCACCGGCGGGCAGATCACGCCACCGCTGATGGGGGCGGGGGCGTTCCTGATCTCCGAATACACCAACATCCCCTATATCGAGATCGTCGGGGTCTCGATCTTCCCTGCGATCCTCTATCTCGGCACGGTCTATCTGTTCGTGCACATCGTCGCGATGAAGGCCGGGATGAAGGGGATGCCGGCCTCGGAGCTGCCGCTGGTGCGCACGGTGATGGGGGCGGGGTGGCATTTCATCCTGCCGCTGATCGTGCTCGTGGTGCTTTTGATCAACAACTATTCGCCCATGCGGGTGGGCTTTTACGCGATTGGCTCGGTTATCGCGGTCACGGTGCTGCGCGCGGCGGTGGTGATGGCGGTGATCGAGCCGCGCAACGGCAATCCGCTCACGCTGGAGCGCATCGGCATCGCCATCATGGGCGGGCTCCGGGGCCTCGTGCGGGCGCTCGAGATCGGGGCGCGCAACGCCGTCGCGGTCAGCATCGCCTGCGCGGTGGCGGGCATCATCGTGGGCGTCGTCGGGCTCACGGGGCTGGGGCTGAAATTCTCCTCGATGATGGTCGCGCTGTCGGGGGGCAACATCGTGCTCGCGCTGATCCTCGTGCTGCTGGCGAGCCTGGTGCTGGGGATGGGGCTGCCGGTGACGGCGGCCTATATCGTGCTGATCGTGCTGGTGGGCCCGGCGCTGCAGAACGAGTTCGGCATCCCGCTGCTGATCGCGCATCTGGTGGTGTTCTGGTACAGTCAGGACAGCAATGTCACCCCGCCCATCGCGCTTGCGGGCTTCGCGGCCGCGGCGGTGGCCGGCTCGAAACCGATGGAGACCAGTTTTCAGGCCTGGAAATTCGCCAAGGGGCTGTATCTGATCCCGGCCTTCATGGTCTTCAATCCGGAGATCATCCTGGGCGGCGACCCGGCGGTGGTCTTGTGGACGGGCTTTCTGGCGATCATTTCGCTGATCGGCTTCGCCGCGGCGATCGAGGGGTATCTGTTCACCTGGATGAACCCCGTTTCGCGGGTGCTGGTGATCCCCGGCGTGATCGGGACATTCTATCCCGAGTTGCTGCTCGAGCTGATCGGGGCGGCGGTGCTGATCGGGGTCATCGCGCTGAACTGGCTGACAGCGCCGCGCGCTCAGGAGGCGGCGAAGTCGTCGCGGGCATAGCCCTGCAGATACAGCAAGGCGGTGAGGTCGCCGTGATTGATGCGCAGATCGCATTCGGCGGCGACGGCGGGCTTGGCGTGCAGCGCCACGCCCGCGCCCGCTGCATGGAGCATCGACAGATCGTTCGCCCCGTCGCCCACCGCCATGATCTGCTCCGGCGCCAGCCCCAGCCGCGCCGCCGTGGCCTGCAGCGCCTCGAGCTTGGCCTGCCGCCCGAGGATCGGCTCGGCGACGGTACCGGTCAGCCGGCCGTTCTCGACATGAAGGGTGTTGGCCTGATGCGCGTCAAAGCCGAGCCAGCCCGCCACCGCACCGGTGAAGGCGGTGAACCCCCCCGACACCAGCAGCGTATGCGCCCCGTTCGCGCGCATCGTCGCCACGAGTTCGCGCCCGCCCGGCGCGAGGGTGATGCGCTCGCCGAGAACGCGGTCGATCATCCCGGCGTCGAGCCCTTCGAGCGCGGCGACCCGCTCGCGCAGGGCGTCCTCGAAATCGACCTCGCCATTCATCGCGCGGCGGGTGACCGCGGCGACGGCGTCGCCCACACCTGCGGCGTCGGCGAGCTCGTCGATACATTCCTGCCCGATCATGGTCGAGTCCATGTCCGCGAGCAGGGCGCGCTTGCGCCGGCCCTCGGCGGGCTGCACGGCGAGGTCGATCCCCCGCGCCTGATGCTCCGCCCAGACCGCCTCGCGGGCATCGGGCAGGGCGGGCAGGTCGAATTCGGCGGCGATGCCGGGCGCCAGCCAGCGCACCGGGCCACCGCTCCAGTCGCGGCGAAGCGCCGCGACGGCGGCCGTGTCGAGATGCGGGGTTGCCGGGTCGGTGATCAGGGTGGCGATGTGCATGTGCGGTCCGTGTCGCTGTCTCTGCGGTTTGCGGGGCCTTGGGGCGCGTCGCCGTCATCCGGGTCCGCGCCCCGCCTTCCGGCCTGCCGGACCCGGATTCTCGAAGAGCGCGGAACCGTCCCCCGCCGTGTCGCGACATGCTCTAGGACGATTCTCCCCCCGGCACCAGTGCGCGTGGATGCATGACCCTCCGCCCGCCGTGACGGCTTTTCTCTCGCGCAAGCACCGGCTACCCTCCGCGTTCCGCAGCTGTATCGCAGACCCGCATGGCCACATCCGCCGACATCGCTTACGCGCGCATTCGAGACGGCGTCCTCGACGGGCGCTATCCGCCGGGCAGCGCGCTGCGCGAGGAGCAGCTCGCGGCGGATCTGGGCGTCAGCCGCACACCGGTGCGCGAGGCGCTCCGGCGGCTGAATGCCGAGGCCCTGGTCGAGTTCGAGGCCAATCATGGCGCCCGCGTGGCGCGTTGGTCGCCCGCCGATATCCGCGAGACCTTCGATCTGCGCGCGATGCTGGAGGGTCACGCCTGCAGCCTGGCGGCGCAGGGACGCAGCGCCGCCCAGCTCGCCGAGCTGCAACGGCTTGCCGACGCGATGAGCGCGGCGCATGCCGACGCGGCCGGGATCGAACGGATCGCCGAGCAGAATCGCCGGTTTCACGACCTGATCCTCGAGGCCAGCGGAACCCGGCAATTGCCGCGCATCGTCGGGCGGATCGTGGATGTGCCGCTGGTGCTGCGCACCTTCCTGCAATACAGCCCCGCCGCGCTCGCGCGCAGCCTCGCCCATCATCACGAGATCACCGCCGCGCTGCACGCCCGTGACGGGGACTGGGCGCGCGCGGTGATGGAGGCACATATCCGCGCGGCGCGCGCCGCGTTGCTCGGCAACGACGCGCCCGACTGAAGCGCGCATCACCGATCGCGCGGCACGGGTGGCGGAAACACCCCGGCACGGCCGAGCAGCCCGGGCGGCGCGTGTCCGAGCTGTTCACCCAGCCACGCGGCCGCTGCCACCGCGGCATCGAGGTCGATCCCGGGCAGGTGACCCATGCGCTGCAGCATGTAGCTCAAATCCTCGGTGGGGATGTTGCCGGTCGCGGCGGGCGCGAAGGGGCAGCCGCCGAAGCCGCCAAGGCTCGCATCGAGGGCCGTGACCCCACAGGAGAGCGCCGCGGCGGCATTGGCGAGCCCCGTATTGCGGGTGTTGTGAAGATGCGCCCGCAGCGCGACCCCGGGCGCCGCCGCTTCGACGAGCGCGAAGCGCTGCGCAACGTCCGAGGGTGCGGCCACACCGATCGTGTCGGCCAGCGCGATCTCGTCGGGCAGATCATCGCCCAGCTGCGCGACAAGGCGCGCCGGTGCATCCGGGGCGATTTCGCCCTCGAAAGGGCAGCCGAACGCGGCGCCGATGGTCAGCGTGCCGGGTATCCCCGCCGCGCGCAGCAGCCCGCGCACCTCGCGCCACTGTGCGAGGGTCCGGGCGATATCGCAGCCCTGATTGCGGCGGTTGAAGGTCTCGCTGGCCACGACGACGAAGTTGATCTCGTCGACGGCGGCCGCGATCGCCCGTTCGGCGCCCTTCAGGTTGAGCGCGAGAGCCGAGAGACTCACACCCGGGGCGTGCGCATTTCGCGCCCGCGCAGCGGCGATGACCTCCGCGGCGCCCGCCATTTGCGGCACGCGCTTCGGATTGACGAAGCTAGCCGCCTCGATTCGGCGCAACCCCGCTTGCCGGGCCTGCGCGATCAGCTCGGCGCGGCTTTCGGGCGCAAGGCTGACGGCTTCGTTCTGCAAGCCGTCGCGCGGCGCAACTTCGACGATATGGATCGGGCGGGCAGGCAACCGGTCCCTCCGCAAATATGTATACAATAGGATGGCGAATTTCACGCCGTCAACCGGCCCGGACCGACGGCATCGCGCATTTCCCGATACCGGGCCGGAAAAAGACAATTGACATCGGCGCCGTCAGCGGCACGATGTATGCAATATCGTGGGGAGGAGACCCATGTCCGGAAGCGATGAAAGCGCCCTGCAAGGGCTGCGGGTGATCGAGATGGGCCAGCTGCTCGCGGGGCCGTTCTGCGGCCAGCTGCTCGCGGATTTCGGCGCCGAGGTTATCAAGATCGAACCGCCCGGCAAGGGCGACCCAATGCGCGAATGGGGGCGCGAGAAGCCGCACGGGCAGTCGCTCTGGTGGCCGGTGATCGCGCGCAACAAGAAGTCCCTCACCCTCGATCTGCGCACCGAGGCGGGTCAGGATGTCGTGCGCGATCTCGCGCGCGGGTCGGATATCGTGCTGGAGAATTTCCGCCCCGGCACGATGGAACGCTGGGGCCTCGGCTACGAGGCGCTCAGCGAGCTGAACCCGCGGCTCATCATGGTGCGCGTGTCGGGATTCGGCCAGACGGGGCCGTATTCCCACCATGCCGGCTTCGGCGCGATCGGCGAGGCGATGGGCGGGCTGCGCCACGTCGTCGGCAGCCCGGACCGGCCGCCGAGCCGCATGGGCATCTCCATCGGCGACAGCCTCGCGGCGACCTTCGCGGCGCTGGGTGCCATGATGGCGCTGCATGCCCGCCACCGCACCGGGCGTGGCCAGGTCGTGGACAGCGCGATCTACGAGGCGGTGCTCACGATGATGGAATCGCTGATCACCGAATACGACAAGGCGGGATACATCCGCGAGCGCACCGGGGCGATCCTGCCCAAGGTTGCGCCGTCCAACGTCTACCCGACGGCCGATGGCTCCGGGATCCTCATCGCCGGCAACCAGGACACGGTGTTCAAGCGGCTCGCGGAGGCGATGGGGCAGCCCGAGCTCGCGGATGACCCGCGCTACGCTACCCACACCGCGCGCGGCGCGCACCAGGAGGAGCTCGACGCGCTCATCGCGGAGTGGACCGGCGGCAAGGGCGCGGACGATGTGCTCGCCCTGATGAACGATAACGGCATTCCGGCCGGACGGATCTACCGCGCGCCCGAGATGCTGGAGGACGCGCATTTCAAGGCGCGCGAGGCGATCGTGCGGGTGATGCACCCGCAACTCGGCGAGCTCGCGATGCAGAATGTCGCGCCGCGCCTGTCCGACACCCCCGGCGCGGTGCGCCACCCCGGACCCGCGCTCGGCGAGCATACCGAGGCGGTGCTCACCGGGGTGCTCGGTTATGATGCGGCGCGCGTCGCCCGCTTGCGGGGGGCGGGCGTGATCTGACACCATCCGTTGCCCCGAGCGGCACCAGCTACGACGATCATGCAGTCAGGGAGGAGACGATCATGACGAAGACCGGAGTGTGGGCGGCCACGGCCGCAGCGGCGGCGGCGCTGTCGGCCGGCAGCGCCGCACAGGCGCAGGAGGACATCACCGTGACCCATTGGGGCGTGCTGATGTATGGCGCGCCCTACGCGATCGCGATGGATCAGGGCTTTTTCGAGGAGGCGGGCGTCGAGATCGGCGACATCCTGACCTCCTCGGGCGGCGGCACGACGGTGCGCAACGTGCTCTCGGGCGATCTGCTCTACGGCGAGACGAGCCTCGCCGCGGCGGTCTCGGCGCATCTGTCCGGGCGCGAGATCGTCATCACCAATACCGGCGCCGATACCGTGGCCGATATTCTCTGGGTCGCGATGCCCGACAGCGACATCGAGTCCATAGAGGATTTCGAGGGCAAGCGCATCGCCTATACGCGCCCGCAATCGGTCACCGACATGACGCTGCGCATGGCGCTCGACGAGGCGGGAATCTCGTCCGATGACGTCGAGCTCATCGCCGCGGGCGGGATTGGTGACGGGCTGACCATGCTCGAACAGGACGGCGCCGACGCCGTGCCGATCCTCGAGCCCGTCTGGGCCGCCAACCGCGACAATTACAAGGCGGTGCTGGAGCTCGACGAGGCGCTGCCGCGCATCAGTCAGACCGTCGGCATCACCACGCGCGAGATGGCCGAGCAGAAGCCCGACGAGCTTCGCGCGCTGATCGAGGGGCGGCGCATGGGCGTGCAGTTCATCCAGGAGAACCCCGAGGAGGCCGCGCGCATCTTCGCCGAGGCCTATGAGAGCGATGTCGAGGTGATGGAAACCGCCGTCAACGCGATGCTCGATATCGATTACTGGTCCGAGGGCGGGTTCAACTTCGAGCAGATGGACCGCAAGATGCAGGGGCTGCGGCTCGTGGACGTGATCGACGAGGATGTCGACTGGTCTGAGGTCGTCGATGAGAGCTTCCTGCCCGAAGATCTGCGCAGCGAGTGAGGGAGGCGGCACTTGGCCGGTGAGATACACGCACGCCTGAGCGGCGTCACGCGCGTCTACCCGGCGGTGGCGGGCAACCCGCCCGTGCACGCGCTGGGTCCGATCGACCTGGAACTGCGCCGCGGTGAGTTCTTCTCCATCGTCGGCCCTTCGGGCTGCGGCAAGTCCACCTGCATGGACGTGCTCGCCGGGCTTTCGCCGCCGAGCGAGGGGGAGGTCGCGTTCGAGGGCAAGCCGGTCAAGGGCAACGTGCCCGACGGGGTCGGCGCGGTGTTTCAGGAGGATGCGTCCTTTCCCTGGCTCACCGTGTCCGACAACGTCGCGTTCGGGCTGCGCCGGCAGGGCGTCGATGGCGCCGAGATCGCCAAGCGGGTGGCGTATGCGCTCGGTTTCATGGGTCTGCGCGATTTCGCGCAGGCCTACCCGGCGCAGCTTTCCGGCGGCATGCGCCAGCGGGTGTGCATCGCGCGCACGCTGGTGCTGCAGCCGCGGCTGATCCTGCTCGACGAGCCCTTCGGCGCGCTCGATGCCCAGACCCGGCTGCTGATGGGGGACGAGCTTCTGCGGCTGTGGCGCGAAACCGGCGCCACGGTGCTGCTGATCACCCATGCGCTCGATGAGGCGACGATGCTGTCGGACCGGATTGGCGCGATGTCGGCGCGGCCGGGCCGGTTTCTGGAGACGATCGAGACCGGATGGCCGCGCGATCGCGACTCGAGCATGCTCGAGGGCGAGACCTTCGGCCATATCACGGGCCGGCTGTGGCAGATGCTGCGCGCGGAGTCGAAGGCGGCGATGGGCTACGGGTCCGAGCCGGGGCAGGCCGACCGGGAGGCGGGATGACGCGGCTCGCCTGGATCCGCCTCGCCATCGTGTTCGCCGCCTTCGCGGTGCTGGAATGGCTGGTGCAGTCGGGGCGGATATCAACGCACACGATGATACCGCCCACCGCGATGGTCACCGAGCTGTGGGCGCTGCTGGCCTCGGGGGAACTCACCGGTGATCTCGTGCAGACGTTGAGCAATGTCGCGATTGCCTGCCTGCTCTCGGTGACGGTCGGGTTCGCGACGGGGGCGGGGGTGCACGCCGTCCCGCGGCTGCGCCGGGCACTCGATCCGTTCCTGACGACCTATTACGCCGTGCCGTTCTTCGTCTTCTATCCGCTGCTGGTGTTCATCTTCGGGATGAACAACCTGCCGATGATCGCGATCGGCTTCATGTTCGCCGTCGTGGCGATGATCATCAATACGCTCAACGGGCTCGACAAGATCCCGCGGGTCTATGCGAAGGTCGCGCGCATGCACCAGATGGGCCGGCTCGCCACCGCGCTGCGCGTCCAGATCCCGGCGGCGATGCCCAACCTCTTCACCGGGCTGAAGCTGAGCGTCGCGTATTCCTTCATCGGCGTGATCGCGGCCGAGTTCATCCTCGCGCCGGGGGGGCTGGGATACGCCATTTCCTTTGCCTATGACAACTTCGACAACGAGACGATGTATGCGCTAATGCTGTTCATCCTCGTGCTCGTGACCGCGATCAACATGACCCTGCACAGCATCGAGCAGCGCCTTCTGCGCCGCCAGGGTCTTTGAACGGGCCGGGGGACCATGACGCGCAATACGACCTATGCACTCGACATCGCGCTGGTGATCGCCGGGATCCTCGTGATCTGGCAGCTGCTGCACATGGGCGCCGGCGATGTGGCGATCTCATCGCCCGCCGCGACCGCGCTGCGCGCGGGCGAGCTGCTGGCCTCGCCGGGGTTCTGGCCGCACGCCGCCGAGACCGGGCTGGCGCTGCTTTACGCGCTGATCATCGCGGTGCTGATCGGGCTTGGCGTGGGCACGCTTCTAGGCGCGCACCGCCTGTCGGGCGCGGTGGCCGAGCCGATCCTCGTCGCGCTCTATTCGCTGCCCAAGATCACGCTCTACCCCGTCATCCTGCTCGTCTTCGGGTTGGGGCTGGAGGCGAAGGTCGCCTTCGGCGCGATCCATGGCGTGATCCCGGTGACGATTTTCACCATGAACGCCGTCAAGAACATCAACCCGGTCTTCCTGCGCACCAGCCGCGTGCTCGGCATGGGGCCGATGCAGACCGCGACGCATATCCTGGTGCCAGCGACGCTGCCCGAGATCGTCTCGGGCCTGCGGGTCGGGTTTTCGCTGACCCTGCTCGGGGTGATCATCGGCGAACTCTTCGCGTCGCATCGGGGCATGGGCTTTCTGGTGATGCGCGCGATCGGCACACATGACGTCGTCACCATGATGGCGGTGACGCTGATCCTTGCCGTGGCCGCCGTCCTGATCGCCTCGACGCTGCTCTATATCGACAACCGGCTGCACCGCCGCGTCTGAGCGGTCGCGTTTCTTCGCATTCATGCGCCGCCTTCAGACCCGGCGGGGTCCGCTTGCTGCCGGGCGACATGGTCGCGCGCCACCGACATGGATTTGACGATGGCGTGGACGGGGTCGCCGGGGCGCAGGCGCATCTGCTCGACGGCGCGGCGGGTGATGCGCGCGACGATCTCCTGATCGCCCAGCGCGACATGGACCATGACCTCTAGCCCCGCGCCGGGCACGATCCGCGCCACGGTTCCGGCGAGAATGTTCTGCGCCGAGAGCCCCTCGGGCCGGCCGCGCGACAGGATCACGTCATGCGCCATGATGCGCATGCGCAGCCGCGTGCCCGGCGCCGCCGCGACGGTCGGCAGAAACAGCGGCCCCGTTGCCGCGTCGAGCCGGGTCAGCCCGTCGGACAGGTGCTCGGCCACGGTCGCGGGCAGCATCGCCGCGAGCTCGCGGATGCCCATGGCGCGCAGCGCGTCGGGGTCGGCCATGACCTCTGCGGTGGTGCCCGCGCGCACGATGCGGCCGGCATCGAGCACCACCATCCGGTCGGCGAGCATCTGCGCCTCGTTGACGTCATGCGTCACGAGCACGACCGGCATCTCCAGATGGGCGCGCAGCGCGATGATCTCGTCGTGGAGCTTTTCGCGCGTGGCGCGGTCGACGGCCGAGAAGGGCTCGTCGAGCAGGAGCGCCTTCGGCCGGCGCGCGAGCGCGCGCGCCAGCGCCACGCGCTGCTGCTGCCCGCCTGAAAGCTGCGCCGGGTGGCGATCGGCGAGACCATGCAGGTTGACGAGATCGAGGATGCGCGCGGCCTCGGCCGCATCCTTCCGATCCATTGCCGCCATCACGTTCTGCGCTGCGGTCATGTGTGGAAACAGGGCGTAGCTCTGGAACACGATGCCGAGGCGGCGCCGGTGGATGGGGACATCCAGCCCCGCCTGCGTGTCGAGCCAGGCAACACCGTCCACCGCGACACGCGCGCGCTGCGGCCGCCACAGCCCCGCGATGGTGCGCAGCAGCGTCGTCTTGCCCGCGCCGGAATGGCCGACCAGCGCCAGAAGCTCGCCCGGCGCGACGCGGAACGCCGCATCGAGCGGGATCGGGCTCTCGGCCTGCGCCATCACCTCGAGCGTCATCGCGCCGCGCCCGTCATCCAAGCCGCCGCCCGACGCGCGCCGACAGCCAGAAGGTGACCGCGATGGTGAACAGCGAAATTGCCACCAGCACCGACGACATCACCGCCGCGGAGCGATTGTCGAAGGCCTGCACCCGGTCATAGATGGCGATGGCGATGGTCCGGGTCTCGCCCGGGATCGAGCCGCCGACCATCAGCACGATGCCGAACTCCCCCAGCGTATGCGCGAAGGTCAGCACCATCGCCGTGACCACGCCGGGCCAGGCCAGCGGCAGCTCGACCGAGCGCAGGCTGCGCAGCGGCGACATCCCGCAGCAGCTGGCGGCCTCGCGCACCTCAACGGGGATGGCCTGAAAGCCGCGCTGCGCGGGCAGGATGGCGAAGGGCAGGTTGAAGATGATCGAGGCGATCACCAGCCCCGGAAAGCTGAAGACGAGCTGGC